>RGYU01000001.1 GCA_010031885.1 Chlamydiota bacterium
AACGACGGAGACAAGAGCTTTAATTGTTCCAAATGCCACATTATCCCGTCATCGGATCAATTGGCTAGCGCCAGAAAATTTCGGACTATTTTTAAGACAATCCTCTCCTCAAAACGATTTGCCCTCGTCTGCTGATGAAATGACCTGCGAGCTTCACGAGGCTATCGACTCTTTTGTACAAAAACTGCAATCAGAAACTAAGTCACCTACCCCTGAAGTTTTCCCCAATCCGTTTGCTTTAGATCGACAACTATCTTCTACCGATTACGGAATTGAAAGGGTTTTGCCTTTAAAGGTTTGTTCTAACTCGGCTGACGAATTATCAACCCCATTTCCAGCAAACTATAGATTTCAAAAATCTTCACCATCAGAACTTCGGTTAGAAACCGAAGATCATTTATGCAATCTAGAAGTTAGCGCACTTGCCTGCTTACAATTAAATGATACTGATTCTGAAGATGGTTCTAGCTTTTTTGAAGAGAATGAATACATGGACGATAATGACTCTCAGCCAAGAGGTGATTCTACCGGCGATTTTTCACCTGCTGCCACATGTAAAATTACGGAACCTCAATCAGATGCGATGAGTTCGGAAGATCCTGTTTTGATAGCGACCAAATCGTTTTCATCATTTTCCTTGATTGGAAAAGGGGCTTTTTTAAAAAGATAGACCCTATTTATCGGTATAAATTTAACGAATTCAATTGACGTCTATTTTTCTCCTAAGTTATACTTTAGCCACCTAAACATTTTATCGCCCGTGTGGTGAAATGGCAGACACGCCAGACTTAGAATCTGGTACCGAGAGGTGTGGGGGTTCAAGTCCCTTCGCGGGCAATTTAAAGGCTCTTGTTTTACAAGAGCCTTTTTGTTTTTCTATTAAAATTTACCCTCAATCAACGGCTCTATGTATTCAAATTGAACACGTGCCTTTTGAGGACAAAAATTAGCAACATGTTCATCTAGATAGCCATAGCGAAACCCCGTCATTTGAATTCCACGTTTTTGCAGTTCTTTTTCTATAGCCTCGAGATGCTGTAACTTATCATCGATGACAACCACATGACCAACATCATAGCAGAAGTGATCGAGCCATTTTCCAATCGCACTTCCCTTAGATCCACCGTTTGTGAAAACAATCCCATCCAAGGAGAATAAAAATGAATTTTTGTCCAAAAATTGCGCAGAGCGATCAACCAAACAAGTATCAAATTCTATTCCACAGCTTTTTAACTGCTGAATTGTTCGCTTAGATAACTCAAAGCTGCGGATGGTCAATCCCATAAATGGGATCTTTTTTTGTCTTAACATGGAAAAAAAATCGGGTATTTTAGACTCGACTAATTGACACTGCGATAATGATTGGATTCCATTAAATTCAAAAGCTACTTTTTGAAGAGCCTCCGTGTGGGTTAGCCCCCCCTCCTCTAATTCTCTCCAACGGTGGTAAAACCATTGATCACTACCCAGCTCCTGTTTTAGATGAATCAAGGTATTATCGATATCAAATATAACAAGGACGTTTGGTTGATGGGGAATTTCTACCTCCTCGATCTTTTTGACATCAAATATAGTCCCTGAAATTGCAAGTGGTAGTAAAAAAATTAAAGTAAAATAGTTTCTCATAGAATTTACCCAGCAAAAGTTTATTTAGTTTTCTAATAAAATCTTAATATTTCTGTTTACAGAAATTGTACAATTAAACAAAAGAAGCGATTAATGAAACAAATGCTTTTTCCTCTATTCCAACTAAGTTTGGTGATTTTTTTAGCGGTTGCGAACGATTATCAGCCAGCACCTACTTTTCTAAATACTGCGCACATGATTCAAATGGGAGATCAAAATTCTAAAGTCTGTTTAATAGTATCCTTTGACCCTGACACGATCTATGGTCAGCGTTTTTTAAAAGAGCTTGAGGATGTTTACGATGAATTCATCCAGAAAGGATTTGTCTGCTACTACGAGGAAAAAAGAGAAGGTTTACCGATTACAATTTTTATAAATGGCCAAAACAAAACCCAAGAAGTTTTTGAAACGAGCTTGGGATTAAGTCTATCTCGTGAAATATTTAGGGAGCTTTAGTTATGTTTACAGGTTTTTTTTCTAGAGCAGCATGGATTCTAAGTTTTATAGCTACTGCGGCTAGCTTAACTGCTGAATTTGTTTTCAATTTTGATCCTTGTCCACTATGCCTCTACCAACGATATCTAATGATTTCAATCGCTATTTTGTTATTTCCTGTCTGGGGCGGGCATAGTTTCTTTAAGATTTTAGCGACTGTTAGTGCCACCATAGGGATGATCATTTCCTACGATCATGCAGTTCTTCAGGACACCCCATTTGAATCTATCCCCTCGCTTTTTAGTCAATTACCCGATTCATATGAGGGATTTTCGGTGTTTTTGACCCTACCAGTTGCCTCTTTTATCACCTTTAGTTCCATATTGATCTTTATTGTCCTTAGCTCAATCAAAGAATAATCATGGAGGTTACAAGCTATGTCCCATTCATTGAACCGAAGCTATGGATTATAGATCTTGATGGGACCCTGATTGATACAAAATTGGCCAATCAAAGGGTGATTGAAGTAGTGATGAAAGAACTTAACCAACCCATATGCCAAAAAACAATAGATCAAAATCTCTCTGTAGGAACTGTCACTGTCCTAAAACTATTACTTCACAAACACCCTCAACTTGTACCAAAAGCCTCTTATCTTGCGTTAGAGCTCTATAAAAGTCGTGAGTACCTTTCCCTTTTACGCCCCTTTCCGGAAATGATAAAGTTAGTAAACCACGTAAGAAAAAAGCATAAGGTTGCAATCGCTACTAATAGAGCAGAATCAACAAAACACATCCTTAAACATCACAAGCTTGAAGATCTATTTCATGCAGTAGTCAATAGAGATATGGTTCAAAACGGAAAGCCACATCCTGAAATGCTTTTATTTTTGCTGAAATCATTCCGGCTTAACGAGAGTCAGGCTATTTTTATAGGCAACGACTGGCCAGACATGCAAGCTGGTGTCCTAGCAAAAATTACTACTGTTGTCCTTGAAGAAAAAGATCATAAAAACTTTGTAGACCAGGTGATTAAAAATGGACCTCGATCTTTTTTTAAGCAGGCACTTTAGCTTCTTAGAAGAGAAAAACTTAAATAACCCCTTTTTTTCTCAAATATGATTGTTTCTAAATTCATTTGAGCTTGAGTATGTAAAATCAGCACTCCGCCCTCTTTTTGCATCTGTGCAATAAGAACTTCCAGCCCAGCATGATCTTTTTGCAAATCCATCTCTAGGACAGAAGAGAACATCCATAGCCACCGTTTTACTCCACGACAGGGTTGTCTCGTATCTTTTATGATTCGCATAGGTTCAAATAAAATCATCAATCCCATGACCGAAAATAAATTGAAAGATCTCATCAAGTAGATATTTTTAGTGGGTATGTCCCCCTGGACTTTATAGATTAAATTTGTATAAAGCACTAGTAATGGACGAAAAAGGGAATGCCTGAACTCATAGGCAAATAAAATCCACATCAAAAGGGTCAATAAAGCTAAAAAGATGAAATTTTGGTGTGCGCTAAACCCTAAAATATCCCCAGATAACTCTAAAAAAGCTGCACCCGCTAATAAAAATACAAAACCTAACGTATTAGATGCCGCCAATACCGAAGCTCGAATTGGTTCCGGGCTCCTTGTTTGAATAAATCCATTTAACGGAACAATAAAAAATCCACCCGAGAGCCCTATTAAAAAACCCATGATTGATACAGATACAAAATTATGGGGACAATAGACAATTCCAAAATAGGAAAAGGCGGTTCCAAGACCACCAATTAAGGCATAACTCACCTCAATATTTTTTCTTGCCACAAAACCGTAGAGGGCCGAACCGATTCCTAGACCCAATGAGGTGTATAGGAGAATATAGCCTGTCTCGGCATCAGTTATATTGAGCTCTTGATAACCTAATGGGATCAAATTTAATTGAGTAAATAGGCATGCCAAAAGGAAGTATGATCCATAAATAATCACATGAAAAAGGTGAGGGATCGGATACGTTAATTTAAGATATTTGTATGTTTCTCTCAAAAAATTCCACTCTACCGGTTTACCTGGAAAAAAGTGGCTGGACCGTACAAATAAAGAAGTAAACCCTGCTAAAATTCCCAGTACAACTAAAACTAAACCTAAAAAATCAAAATTCCTTTCACTGATAATTGTTAAGAAGGAAGCAATGAATGCCCCGATTAAAAGGGCGATGTAGTTGGATGCTGTTAATATGCTATTTGCAAACGGAATTTTATCATGGACTACAATTTCGGGAATGATCGCAAGCCTTGCTGGGGAAAACAGAGAAGCTTGAAGCGCCATTAAAAATAGGCCTACATAAATCATGACCCCATTTTTGAAATGCATGGAAAATAAAATCAGCAAAGCCCCTGAAATAGAGACAATTTGCAACCAACGGATCATGATCCCTTTCGGGTAGCGATCTGCTAGTTGTCCACCTAACATACTGAAAACTAAAAAAGGGACTACAATTACTAAAGAGGTTAAAAATAAAGTTCGGTTCACCTCTTCAATGCCTAAAAGATCATTCAAAAAGAAGATAACGAGCATTCGGGCTATCGCATCATTCAAAGTGATCAGAAATTGACACAAATTGAGTGCGTGGAACGGTAATGATAGCCCCCATAGGTGCCGATCCTGTTTTTCATTGAGATTCAAACCCATAAATTTCGTTTAAAGGAAATTAAGTATAAAAAAAAGGGCAAACAATTAGTGTCTGCCCTTTTTTAAAATCCATGAATCAGCGTTTTAAATGGAAGCTTGTGTCAACTTTTTGAGTTTATTGACTAGATCTTGCGTATCTTCTCCAGCTCGTCCAAGATATTTGGAGTCCACTTCCTCTACAACTTTAAGAGCTTTCGTCAAAAGATCACGCCCTTCTTGAGTTGTTGAGAGGATCATCGCCCTTGTGTCGCTCGGATTTTTTTCCCTTTTAACTAAGTTTCGCTTTTCCAAACTTCTCAAAACATGTGAAGTCATCATCGCATCAACGTTAGCAATAGAAGACAGTTTTACTTGGCTTAACATCTCGTTTTTAGACTCGATGGAATGAATTGTAGCCAATAACACAAACTGAACATGTGTTAGATCCAAATTAGCTAATGCTTCTCTTTGAAGACGTTGCCATTCTATGCTGATCTGCCATAGAAGAAACCCTGGCGTCTGGCTTAATTTTGGATATTTAACTCGCACTCGGCACCTCATAAATTCGTTTTCAGGTGCATTCTACGATAAGAAAACGAATAAATCCAAGAAAAAAATTACGCATAGTTCTTTAGCGTGCCCTACAAGATCTTAATATTGTCCGTAGCATCCCATCACTATCGAGATAAAATCGTATATAATCTTTGTTTTTTATAAGCGAAAACAGTTTGTTTTTCTTTTCACTAAAAAATAAAAAACCGAGCCTAATAAAGCTCGGTATGGGAAAAAAAATCGTATAAAAACTAAAAAAGATTCATCATATCCCTAAGTGCTTTGAAAACTTCCGAACCAAATCGGTGGGCTTGATCTTGGGAATGGAATTTGGTCGAACTGACCATAAAAACCAGCTTGTTTTCAAATGCTGCATTATATGAAATTCCATACCCGTCCTTTTCTAGTGGTAGAAATCCTCCCCCGTAGCAACTGGGTATCGGTGTTTGAGAGGTAGCCATCGCGAACCCCATTTGAATTGCTTTAGATTCTAGAAAAGGGGAACGGATATTATTTTTATGAGCCAATAACCTAAGACCTAAAAGGTGCCTATCGATCCCCTGTCCAGACATCGCTAACAATTTGGTTTGATTATGTTCTTGGATCGCGTGGCGCAAAATCTCTCTTTTAGAGTCGTCACTTTTGAGCGCATCTTGCATGGCGATACAAAAAGATTTGGATTGAATCGATTGCGAGCGGATGGTTTCCGTTCTGCCAAAAGCATACCCCCTCAAGGAGGCCGTCTCATACGTTAGTGCCACTTTTTCTTTATGCAATCGAAAGAATGCAAGCTGAAGAGCCATTTGAATGAAAGAGTCTGGGCTTAGCTGAAGCGTTTTAATCCTATTTTTCCCCCAATCCTCAAAAACACTCACACTGATATCGTATTCTTGCGATTGATTTGCAAACAATTCTTCGGCTAATTTGATATTCTCTTCAATCTTAGGGTCACACTGAAAATCGAGCAAAGAAATACTCAGTTGCCCCTCCTGACATTCATATCCTAAAAATCCCCCATACATGGCTTTATTTTTTTCTTCAGTCTTGGCAATCCTCTCAATCAAATTGGCTGATATCACCGCATCCTTGGGTGTATGCTCCAAATTTCCGGCAATTTTTCCGTTTTTATAACAAAACAATTCAATCCCCAAATCGAACCAACGACCTTTAAACGAAAATTGTGATTTATAGGCCAATTCATCGAGCGATTCGGGACTTGAGGGATCAAGTACAATCGCAAATTGCGCGGACTCTATCTGCTCAAGTACCACTTTATTGCCTAAACTTAATAGATGTTCGCGCAGCTCAAACCACTGATCCCTTCTAAGAGATGTCAAAACCTCCACCCCTTTAGAAGTTGGAAAACGTACAGATTCTAAGTGGTGTATCGTATTTACAATCCAGGCAAACGGTATCTCTTCATCCAAATCAAAATCTATTTTTACGAAACGACCATTTACAAAAACTAAGAAGTGGTTAGAGCGGGAAATATGAATTCTGTCAAAAGATTTTCCGGGTAATCGAGTCGTGCCAAAGAATTTGTAGTACTGATCCATTGCTATCGACTCGGATTTGGCTGAAAATAAATCCTGTATTGTCTGAATTCGCACTTCTCTTATCAGATCCAAGGCTGTTTGAATAGCTAGCGCTGCTCGAACATGTCTTAGCTCAATCCCCCTCGGCAAACCACCCATGAGCGAAGGTTCCTCAATAGGTCCAAGACCGTAGTAATTCGAGCTAAAAGGGAGCGGCGATCTTTCCCTTAAATAGGCGACGGGCTCCCAAAAAGGGCAAATCCAATTTTTTTGACCAAATCCGTAAAGTAAAATATCTCTTTGAAGTCTTATGCCCTCATTTTGTAAAAAACTTTTAGCATCAAGGCAAAGGTTATCGTAATCCTTGTCTGAAAGGATGGGGGCCACAGAAAGCAGAAAGCGTTTTACCGTATCTTCAATGGGTGGCACCGGGAAGCTAGGCAATTCTCGGTCTGGCCACCCCTTTTTTCGCATCAGATTTTCGACTTTTACTCTCGCCGAATCAAGAACTAGCGTTTCCCTTCTAAGAACTCGAGATTTGTGAAACTGTTCAAAAATATAAACAATAGCACGATCTAACTGCTCGCCGGCCCGTTCTTTCAACTCAATAGCGCAATTTTTAATAAAGCTTCTTGGGTAATTCAAAATCGAATGCATGAGCGCGTCTCCGTTCATTTAAATTATTTTGTAACGGCAATTTAGCGTAGGGAGAAAGATTTTATTAGTCAAAATTATTTGTTGATTGTTTGATTTATTTTAAAAGAAAAAACCAGAATTTATTTAAAATAAATAGAAAAAGATATGCCAAATAAAGGCTAAATTTGACTTTGAAATAATTCCTTCAAACTCAGAGCATACTCGACCTCTATGATAAAAATTTTTAATTTCTTATTGTCTAATAATTACTGATCCAATATAATTTTTTGCATGAAAAATCTTTTCAGCTTAACTTTATGTCTCTCCTTATTGTCCTCCAATACCAGCGTAGATCAATATCTTTCTCCCTATGTTGGAGCCGATTTGATTGAGTCGACCACCGAGGGGCTGATTAGCTTTGAAGATGCGCTAAAGCCCGAGGCTGATGGGACAGTTCAACAGATAGGAGCTGGTGTTTACCGCATAGGTACGTTGCTTTTTTTTTGGGGACCACTTGGATTCTTAGAAAATTTGATTCAACATGAAGTTTTTGGCCACGGCTATCGAGTTAGAAGTTTCAAAAAATGGCAATACGAGGTTGTGGGATATTCCTTTTTTTCAGACTCCTCCACAGTATACACCGAGTTTCTCTACCCCCAAAAAACCAATCAAGTTTTATACAATACCGTTGTCTCTGGGGGAACCGAAGCCCAAACCCTTTTGGCCATGCACTTACGCGAAAGTTTTTTTGAAAAAGGGTTTCAAGACGGAAGATGGACGCTCACCTATAATATGGCCAATCTGGGTCTTGCGAACTATATCCATGACTACGCACGTCTCGAAAATGAGAAAAAATCCGCTCCTGAAGGACACGACATCGATCAATACCTTATAACGATCAATCAGCTCAATCCACAAAACCCTGTGTCTATTAAACAACTAGAATCGATGGCAACCCTAACTCTATTGGATCCGTTTTTTTGGAATCAGATTGTAAGCTTTTGGACATACGCACTTTTCGGTAAGGAATTACCCACACCCGTAATGACTTGGAATACCTTTCGGTTCATCCCCTCTTTGTCGCCGAATCTGACCCCGTTTGGGCCGGAGATTATTTTTGAGCAATACTACTCAATCGGCACGACCCCGTTTAAAACCTATTTCCGCTACACACCCTTTAATAAAAGGGGAAATTATGGGGCAGGATACAAAAATCACTATATCTGGAATTATTCAGATCTACATATTGGCGCCCAAGTTGATGTTTGGGTTGCCCCAAAATTAGCCCCACTTGGCCAAGACCAGCCCCCTTTTACAAAAGAATCACGACTAAGACCTGGAATTTCGGGTTTAATTACTTTCAGACAAACCGTAGGTTCGTTTGAGCGTTTCAAAGCGGGATTGGATTTGGGATATAAAACACAAGGCTATCTGATTGGGGCCCCAGTTCAAAAAGGGGTCGTAGGAAGCGTCAGTGCAACTTTTGAATTCTGATCAAGATAGAAAGGAAAAGCTGCTATTTTAAAAACTATCCCCTATTTAGCAGTGCTTGATTCTACAGATGGTGTTTGGGAAGTTTTAAGGTCTCTTTTGATAAATGAGCTCAGGATAATTAAAAGCGAGCCAATTACTGATAAAAAATCTGGCGTGATCCCATACATCCAGTACTCGATGAGGCCCGAAAACGGAATTGCAAGATAAAAAAGTGGCCCCAAATAGAGCGGTTTTACCCTTTTGAAGGCTATGCCTCGAAATGTTTGAATCAGTATAGTTGTCACCGAAATTGCTAGAAGCGGGGTCCAAACCGAAAACTGCTGTAAAGCTAGAGCCGTTTTTTCTCTCAAAGACTCGGGTAAAAACAGAATCGCATACAAACCTAGAGGCAAGAAACTTAAAATCGAAGTAAACGTGAAAAAGTAGGTGAGATTCTCCTCATTGGAATGTCTTTCACGATTGTACCCATTTAAAATTTGGGATAAAGCGGATGTGATTGCGACTAAAACGCCCAAAATACTATAAGGGTCAAAAATTCCCTTGTCCGGCTTGATGATACAAATCACACCTATAAGGCCGATCATAATCGCCATTAAATTGGCCCGATCAGAACGATAACCGTGCAACCACTTATAAAATAGAGGCATAAAAAGAGGGGCACTGCTCCAGAACAAAGTCGCATGCAATAAAGTTCCGTTAAGCAAATATCCAAAAAAACAGTACTGACAGATCACTTCAACAAAAGCCCTCAGTAATTGCAGACCAATATTATGCAATTCATGAAACTTTTTAAAAACTCCCATAAATGCAAATACAGGAACAATGAGTACAAGCGGTATAAAAAACCTTAAAAATAGGAGCAAAGCAAATGGAAGTTCTTCTACCCCAACTTTGCCAAAAAAAGCAAATAGAGCGGCAAACATGGAGGACAAAACCATGTAAATAACCGCAGTCGTCTCTGGCTGCTGAATGGTGTTTAAAAAACGTTTCAATGACATGCTTAGGGGGATCCTAATTTTTATCGTATCAGAGTCCAGATTTCTTAAACAAAAGGATAATAAAAAACCATTTACAGGCAATCTCTGGGCTGGTTTTTTTAAAAAAAATTTGCATTTTAGTCAAATAATTTATTAATAATCCTCGCGCTCTAACCTGTTGATATTCAGTAAATGGGCCAGTTCAGCTATCATGACCTATTTATTGCCTAAAAGAGGCGATATATCGTCTTGGAATAAAATCGTCAGTTGTAAAACTAAATTTTTATTTACATCTGTTTTTTTAACCTCTATTGCCTTTTATCTAAACCCGTGCTACTATCTTATGAATTTCGAACAAGTGGATCTATGCAGCACACAGAAAAGCACCCTGCCTTCGGGAAATGGAGAAATAGATTGTGGCCATTTCATCATCATGAAATGAAAAAACTCCTCCCCTTGGTGTTGATGAAATTTCTGGTTTCGGTCATCTACTGTATACTTTTTTGTTTAAAAGAGACCATTACGGTCACCTCTAAAGGGTCCGGTGCCGAGGCTATCACCGTTTTGAAAAGTGTTGTTGTATTGCCGGCCGCGTTTATCGCGGCTCTTTGTTATTCGCGCATGTCCAATATTTTAAAGAAAACGACCCTGTTTTACGCCACTACAGGTTCTTTTTTGGTCATACTCTTTTTATACGCGTTTGCCCTCTACCCTAATGCAGATTTTCTCACCCCCACGCAATCTGCAGACTGGCTCACCTCTTTAGTAGGAGAAACAAATACCCACTGGGTCTCTATCTACCGCAACTGGATGCACGCACTGTTTTTTGTGACAGCGGAGCTCTGGGGAAGCATCATGATTTTGGTCGTGTTCTGGGGATTTGCCAACGACATTACATCTGTATCAGAAGCTAAACGCTCATACAATCTCTACATCGCAGCGGGCAATCTTGCCCCAATGTTCACAGGGATTGCGGTAACGTGGGTTTCAACAAAGCTTTCTATCTTCGCCTTTGCTTTCACCGTTAAATGCCTCATCTCTTTTGCCCTTATTGCAGGTGTCTTGGTAATTGGAATGTACACTTATGTACAAAAAAAGGTTATTGGATCCTCCCTACCTGAAGCTGAACCTTTAACCACTCAGTCGAATACAAAGAAAGAAAAACTCTCTTTTATCCAGGGGATGAGACATCTTTTAGGTTCCCCCTATTTGCTAGGAATTGCTGTGCTTGTTGTGGGGTATGGTCTGTGTATCACTTTAGTTGAAGTGGCATGGAAAGCTAACCTTAAACTTGCCTTCCCCGATCCGGCCGAGTACCAAGCATTCACAGGTGTTTGTCAATCTATGGTTGGAACATTTGCTTTCTTCATATCGGCCTTTTTGGGTAGCTCTATGCTGCGCCGCCTTGGATGGCGCGCGACTGCGCAAATGGCTCCTGTGGTTGTAGGTGGATCAGGCCTTGCATTTCTCCTTTTATGCTCCAGCCCCTCATTCAATCAGTTTCTCTCCACAACTGTTGGGATCACCCCTCTTCTAATGCTTGTATATCTTGGTGCGTTCAATAACGTGGCCAGTAAAATCGCTAAATATTCCTTCTTTGATCCGACAAAAGAGATGGCATTTATCCCCCTTACCGATGCAGAAAAAGTCAAAGGGAAAGCATCGATTGATATCGTTGGTTCTAGACTTGGAAAATCGGGCGCTTCTTGGATTCAGGTTTTTTTGATCAGTTTTGCGGGATCAGGATCCGTACTTTCAATCACGCACCTTTTAGTCCCTATTGTTTTCTTAGCAACATCTGGGTGGGTTTATTCAGTGCAATCGCTTCACCAAAAGTTTTCAAGGAAAACTCGAGAAATGGAAGTGGCTTCCGATGTCGCTTTGACCTAATTAGACCAAGATTTAAAAAGGGTTCTTTTTAGATCTTGTTTTTTGTTTTTATTTCTTTTTACATCATTTTGAACCCACTCATTTTGTATCACTTGGGTTTAAAAAGTCTTTTATGCTATTGTAAACCAACAGGTTTATTTGAGTAATTTTATGAAGAAAATCGACTGGGTCACATTAGGGTATATTGGCAGCTACCATCTGCTACTTTTAATCTGTTTGCCTGCCTATCTTTACCTCTTTACCCCATCCACCGGGCTCGTCTTATCGATGATCTGCCTTGTTTTTGCCTGCGGCATTGGAATTACAGCGGGATATCATCGTTGCTTTTCACACCCCTGCTACAAGGCGCATCCTGTGGTTGAGGCGATTCTTTTATTTTTTGGCAATTTGGCAACTCAAGGAAGTGCATTACGTTGGTCTTATGAGCATCGCGTGCATCACGCCTATGTAGATAAAGACGAGGATCCCTACTCAGTAGCAAAAGGGTTTTGGCACGCACATATTCTTTGGCTTTTTAAGATTCGTCCGGGAATCGACACAAAAGTTGTAAGTGACCTCATGCGAAATCCTCTGATTCTCTTTCAACACCGCTATTATGTTATTTTATTAATTATCCAACAAATATTGGTCACCTTATTTTTTGGATGGTTACTCAATGACTACGTAGGTTCTTTTGTTTTTTGCTTTTTGCTTCGCTCATTTTTATCCCATCACACAACTTGGTTCATCAATTCTCTTGCACACACCTGGGGAGAGCAAAATTTTTCCAAAGAGCACTCTGCAGTAGATAACTTCATTATTTCATTGCTTACCTACGGAGAGGGTTATCACAATTACCACCATACATTCGCAAATGATTACCGGAACGGGATTCGCTGGTACCACTATGATCCGACCAAATGGCTGATTTTTATCCTTTCGAAGCTAGGACTAGCTTACAATCTTCGTCGCATGAACTTTGAAAAGATTCAATTTCAACTAATTATTGAGCACAAAAAAGAGCTTTTGAAAAACCTGGCTCAATCGATTGTTGCTTCAAAAGAAGAGTTGATCGATCGTGTACACAAGCAAGCTGATTCTTTGACTAAAACGCTTGAGGATTTCATCCAGAAGGGGAAAAAGTATAAAGAGCTTAAAAAAGATTTTAAAGATTTGAAGGCCCACTTGAAAAAAGAGATCCGTCTCTTAAAAGGGCAGCTTCAGTACGAATGGAAGAACTGGGATAACCTCTCGGATTATATTCATAAACTAAAGAAACTTGCTTAATCAGATTCTTCAATGAGAAAAACCGGCATCCTTACTTACGAGGCAAAATACCAGACGAATTGCCTAGAATTCAATCCATTCAAACCGAATGTAAAACCGGAAAAAATTTTTGAATCTATTGAACTTTCTCTCAATAGCCCGGGCTACATCCCTTTTTTGTCTAAAATATCCGGCAAAGGGCGAATTATGTTTGCTCTTGCCCAAATTATCTTCGGAATTAGCTATGCTATTTTTGACGCGATGCATATCTCGGGAGGAAATCTCACTCCCCGAGATGGCACATCTCATATTCTTAGCAAAATCCGTAAAGGCAGATTAACACTAGAAAAAATATTCAGCTTTTTTTCCCATACTGCCTACGTATTCCAATCTGCACCGGACCACAACACGGATGAGCGAGACTATGTCCACTACAATCATAAAAATCGACATGTAGATTGGGTTGCACATGGAGCTTTAAATTTTTTTAGAGGGATAGTCGAGAGCGAATTGCCCACAGGGATTGCAAATGCCTCCCTTTTTGTATACGACATTGTTCACAAATATCGTTTTGAGTACATTCATCACGAATATAAATTTAAACCGCATACTACTTTTCTCAGAACATTAAGAAATTAGATCAATGATGTACAAACAAGCATTCCTTTTTTTCTTTTCTTTCGGTTGTTTGGCACTCAGTGGGGCCCATAATATAAATTACGATGATTTGCCTTTGGAGCTCCAGATTCCCTGGACAACTGGACCCATCCTTACACCTTCGGCACGCACACTACCCAAGGGGCACATCAACTTCCAGCCTTACGTATTTTACAGTGAGGTTCAAGGACATTTTGACAATCACTGGAAGCTTGAAACAGGGTCTAATGCTGAAAACGTCAATTTTGAAACCTGGATTACCTACGGTTTAACCGATTGGATGGATGTCACATTGATGGGACAATTTTTTTCCAATATTAAAGGTGGAAACAGCTACACAGCTTTGGGCAACTCCCTCCTTGGGTTCGACTTTCAATTGCTTAAAGAGGATCTCAAAGGGTATACTCCGGCGGTCAAGTTGATCCTATGTGAGGTATTTCCAACTGGCTCGTACAATGACCTTGATTACACTGAAGGGGGTCTTGATGTTACTGGAGACGGGTCGTATTCTACAAAAATTGCTATAGTTTTTGGAAAAACCTATCATATTAAAGACTTCATCTGGGTAAATACACGCTATTCATTTGGATATTTTTATTTTTCTCCCGTTAAAGTGAAAGGATTTAATACTTATGGAGGGGGTTTTAATACTTATGGGACGGTAACAAGATGGGGAAGTCTACCGATTAGCGTGGGTGTTGAGTTAACCCTTACCAGAAATTTAGCAGTAGCGTTTGATATTCTGTCACTGCTTGGGGGCCCTAATAAATTTAAAGGGAATCCGGGTTTTACAGACTTGGGAGTCGCGCCTAATATAGGAAACAAACGGGTCTATCAACTATCAATTGCCCCTGCAGTTGAATGGAGTTTTAGCCCCCAACTCGGTCTTATCTGTGGAGGTTGGTTTAGCCTATACGGACACAATGCCGACAAATTTTCTTCTTTTGTTTTTTCGATCAACATTTACAAATAAAACCAATTCTCAATTAAGAGATTCTCTAAAATCTAAATCCATATTGAAAAGTAAGGACCGACCACAAGCTTGGTCTAATTAGAGCATAGTCAAAAATGGCTAGATCTAGTTGATAAAAATAGTCTTCAAACTCTTTTCCAAATGTAATGTGTGGACTCAATCCTAAGTAGTTTGGACTTTTCCAGAAAAAGCCGACATCCAGATTCGCGCCGGCTCCCAGGTAGTATCCGTCATTGTTCAAGTAGTAGTAATAACTGGCACCGGCAAAAATTTTCGACATAACCCCTACACTTTTTAAGCCACCCAAAAACTCATAAAAGCTATGAGAGGTCATTTGCCTACGACCAAATGTCAACTCAGGTATTGGCAAGGGTATACCGATCCCGACGGTAACATACTGGTAAAAAGATGGACTATACGACTTATCAAACCCATCGATTTGCCACTCTTTTTGAAATCCCTCAAAAGGATTGATTCCATCAAGCGCACAAAGAGTTGCCATTTTTAGAAAGATCAAGCCAAAAAAAGGGCTCTTTTGCGACATAAATCCTCTTTTTCATCTAAAATTAGCTCTTGGGTCGATTTGGAGCAATCGGATTTGTTTACTCAAAAAAGGAGTAATCAAAAGCGTTTCATTCGAGATCTATTTGCTAAAAAATGAAACATGGATTAAAGCCCAATTCATGGATCAAAAAAGGGTGAAAATTACCACCGATTATCTGGATTTTATGGGTCATCTGAAAAAAATCGATACCCCATCCATGAAAAACTTTGTTCAAGAATTTGACCAGCTATTTTTGGCTAACGAGAGATTAACCGAGGCTTCTAAACTTCAAAAATTGTCTCAAGAGGATTTTCATTTTCCCTTCTTTAATGAAAAGCTGATTGAAGAATTTTTAAATAGAGCAGATTTTAAGGTCAATGATAGCTCCTCCTCTGGCCAATATTTTGAATTTATTAGAGAAATCGTTGATGTAAATATTCCTATACAAATCTCACTTCAGGATCTTTTTCGGATATCTGAGAAGGGACTTCAAAGAAACCTCAATGAGGTTCACAGACTTTTGCAAAATGGGCAAAAAAACGAGGCCCTCGACCTTTTGGCTGTTTTAATCCTCTTTGCACCGGAATACCCTCATCTGTGGATCATTAAAGGTGTCCTGAACTTTTTAGACAACCAGCACGATGATGCAATCCTTGCTTTTTTAATCGCTCTTTATCAATCCCCCCTCGCTCTTCATAGTCTGATTCCATTGCTTTATGTTCTTCATCAGACAAATCATCCCGATTATCCCTCCTTCAAGACATGGTTTCATCAACACAAAAACAAAAGCTATACCGATTATGACACCCCAAAGTACTTTAAAGAACTTTGCGAGCAAGAGCATGAGATTAAATCGCACGACGAGCTCTTACTCAGCATTCCAAAAGGATTAGGCAATCGATACTCTTATGCAACAATGATCGATGAGATTAGCAAACTAAGAAAAGATGGATTTCCTGATAGCCTATACAGACTATCGGAGACAATTTTTGACGATCGATTTGAGACTCTTTCACATCAACTGAAAGATCCAACTTTGAGATTTTTTTTTAGAATTACTAAGAAAAATCCCCAGGAGATCGATAAGGAAATATCCCACAAAAATCTCTACCTCTACTCTTTGGCGCTTACATCACGTGGGTTCTTTTTAGGTCTAAAAATACCTTACTTTGGATACGCAAAATCTAAGACAGATACGATTTTTCTCATAAAAGACCTCTTGTCAGCTTCTCTACTTCTCTCTTTATTTCATGCCTTGCAGATTCTAGTAAAAGACGAATCGGTCATGTCCTTAGAACGACAAACCGAAAATATTTTTAAGCTTGCATATCTAAGCTCAAATGTTCTCCCTTTAGCAAATTCTTTAAGCGGATTAAAGATTATCGACGCCCTAATTATCGATATTATTGAGAGAATCTAGCCAATCGTAGAATTCATTTGCTAAATCTGTAATCCAATTGCTCAACAAAAATCCTTGATCTTTCTTAAAAAGATAGTATTTGATTGTTTTTCATATTTAGATTAAAGTTTATTAATTTTTTAAATTAAATTAATCGACTTTTTATTTGAAAGTCCTTTTAAAACTTACATAAAATTAAAGGAATAGATCGGTATGATTACTAAGATTTCTGATTATAATTTCGATATTACTGACTTTGATCTTTTCAAAAGCACACCAAATTACATTCCTAAAGAGTTTGTAACGATTATCGATTCTTTTGCAGCGACATTTTTTTTAACTCTTGAGCCAACCCACTTTAAGCTTTGTTCTGTCCCCTTTCTTTTAAATGCCCAAAATCTTCATCAAAAAACAGATATACCGCTTTCACAAAAAAACGCCCAAGTAATCCTTAAAATTGCTATTTGTATCATTGTCGGAGTTTTAGCAATCAAAGCTAAGGCAATTATATTGGTTCCCATGAGTGTATACCTTATCTCAAAAAATCTGAACTTTACCAAAAGTACACCAGCAAAAAAAGTCCCTATTGATCAAAGCCCTATTTCCGCATTACATACGCCTTCCCCACCGTCTGCCCAGAATTCAGATTCTGAAGAATCGGTAAAGAGAAATAAGCTTAGCTGGAATCTTTTTTCAGGGCAGGGGCAACCATATACCGCTTCACAAGACTCGGATGGAGAACCTGCAGACAATTCGAGTGGGGGAATACAACTTTTTTTTGGAGAAGATAGCATCGCAAGCAAAACTTTCGAGGGTATAATCACAAATCACCCCCCCATTTTAAATTTGCAGGAAATAGGGGAAAATACAGACAATTCTCAAGAACAAGAAGGTATCCCTTCAAAAGCTTTGCCTCTAGAAATGAAGTCCCTGTTTAAATCTAATCCACGAACGCCCCAATCAGGCAATCGGAAGCACGCATCTGGTAAAATTGAAACTTTTGACTTACCAGAGGTTCAAGGGGGTGGAGTCGCAGCGGGGGCGCAGCCAGGCAAAAAGAATCGACATCGTCGCAAAAATAAAGGAACAGAGGTTTCACAAAATCCCAAATAGTCTTCTACGGATATAAAAAGGCGGGAACAATAATTTCCCGCTTTTTTTAACGCTTAGTCTTTAAAGGACTGTTAAAGGTTTTATTGATTTATTTAAATTAACCTGTCATATTTTCGTAAAATCAGATGGGCCGTTGACACAAATTTTTTGTAAGCAGTAGCTGATGTAGAAACAAAGTCTTTGCTTGATAGCCTGTATAAAAGTGGAGTTTATGGAAACTGAAGGCAAAATCGCCTTAGATCTTAGCGCATTTACCTACGATCTCTTTGATTCGCAAACTTGGTCAGGTTTGGGTTGCGAATTTGTACAAACAATTTTTATTTCGACCCTTTGTTTTCACAAATCCAAAATCTTCAAGTGTATAAGCCTACCCATTTTATTTCATGCAGCTGCCTTGAGCACCAAGCACAAAACAAGGCTTCATCCTAAAGGCGTTCAGGATAAAAATATTGATATTGTGACTAAGATTGCTCTCACGATTGTGACTTTAAGGCTTGCCTTGAAACAAGGTCATTTTTTTATTGGGAGTGGCGCCTCTTTTTTTATACTTAAATTTTTTGATTTATCCTCGCTTCTTGCATTATTGCAGGGCAAAAAATATTTAAAAGCACCTTGTGTTCCCCCCTCTTCACCTCAAACCCTACCAGAATCAAATTCTAGTCCTCTTTTAATTCCCTTCCAATCTTTTCAGCCAGCTGAAACGAGTCGTTTTTTTGAAAAATCGGTTCAAACTTCTCCTCTTGAAACTGTAGTTATTTTAAAACCTGAGGTTAGAGCAAGTGGTCCCCCCATGTTTCATTTTGGATCAGAGCCGTTGGATGGATTCAAATGTAGTGATTTAACACGCAGCCAAAATCTTAGTTCCCCATCCCTTTTGGAACCCTTTCATAGTAAATTAGCCGACCAAAATCATACACACTCTTTCGAGAGTCAGGTAAGGGATTTTTCCGAAATGGATGAAAAAAAGGGGCATGTCGCTCAAAGTAGCTTTGAAAAAAAAGGACTAAACTTTGAGGCTACGCAACATACTTTACCATTGACATCTAAGCGAGTAGCTCAACCAACCCTTTTTCAACCTATTTCTGGGTGCGATGCACAACTCAGCAAATTGGAGGAAGCAAGGCGGCGTGCCAGCCAAATTTCCCCCATACAAGGACCTACTTCTGCTGTGCCCGCACAATCTCAAAAGCTCCATCCACAACGGGCAAGCCAAGACTCTTTTTTTCAACCTCAATCAAACTTTTTGTCATCGACGACAAACATCGAGGTACCGGGACAAAGGAACAGCCAAACTTCATATTTTCGACCAAGACCCGGTTTTGCTCCACCTACGAGATCTAACAATTTACAAAATTCTCAAATATTTGAACGGTCTGTCCTGTATCCTAGCGATAGCTCATTTACAACTCGGGGTACTTTGAGGCAACCGCATTCAGATCCTCCCCGATCAACAAGTCTAAACCGCCCCTTTTTAGGGGGGCGATTTTCCTTTAATTCAAGGGACTAATTTGGATGCTATCAAATGGGAGCCCCGTCAGGGACAAAATAAAAAACCTAATAGACTTATTTATGAAAAAAACGACCATCCTTTTTCTGCAGCTTCTTTACCTTTTTTCAGTTTTTTCCAATGAACCCTACCGCCAGGTTCTTAATAAAGATCCCGCAGGATACTCTATTGAGTTAGATGATGGATCAGTATGGAAAGTTATCTATCGTTCTACAGCCTCAGCAAAAAACTTTTTTCAGCAAGGAGACTATGTAATCATTTATCCGGTCATCTATCCTCTGTTTTCAGGTTCAAAATACTACTTCTATAACGAGCGTAATGGAAGATCTGTAAATGTGGATCTTTCGCTAGGTTCTATCTCTTCAAGGGGGGGTAACCTCCAAATCCTGCAAATAGATTACTATCAGGGGAAAATCCTTTTGGTAGATGGTCATGGAAAACAGGCTGGATGGAAAGTAGATCCGGAGGACATTCTTTTGTTAAGAACATGGAAGGTAGGTCAGAATGTCATTATAGGTTCAAATAAACGTTATGCAGGTCTTATCGGTTCCGCTTACGAGTTTATTTTAATTAATTCTGAAAGGGATCACTTTATTCGTGTCAATATGATTTGAACCAGTCAAACAATTTTAATTATTACTAAAGGATAGAAGAATGGAAGCCTCAAACCCTCAAAAAATTCAAGAACCTAGTGGATTAGAACAGTTTTTAAGATGCTCTTTAGATAAACCAAATGGGATAAAAAAAGCGGCTATCAAAATCTCGAGCATTGCCCTTTTTGTTTTTTTTGGATTTAAAATTTGTAAAAATCTTCCGTTTATTTTTGCAGCACCTCTTCTTGGGATAGATGCCTGTCTCACATCCCTTTCATTTTCTTACCCCGACGAAATTTTGACCTTACTTCAAAATGCAATGGGCAGCATGCAAAAAAAGGAACCAAATTTAAAACCTAGATCATAGCAATCCTAGTTTACCCTATTTTCGATCCATCTATATGGAGATATCTAGGCTCAATATAAACGCCAGCGCATTCGGTAAACCAAAACCACCCGGTCGTATGATATATTGGATATCAGGTTGTATGCCAATATGGTGATAAATGAGCCTATAGGTAGCCTCGAGCGAAATTTCGGCAACCGCTGAGGGTGCCGGCAAAGGATATTTATGAGAAAAAAAACCAGTTGTAACAGCACATGAAAAATAATTTTTCCATTGTAAACAGATAGGGTCTTCTATTTTTACCCCCAATCCCAAATATTCAGGAAAAGGGATTGTGCTACGATTACCAATACCCGCCTGGATAAAACCGTGATATTTTTCAAAGGCAGTGTATTCCCCAATAAAATAACCACTTAATCCTACAGAACCTATGGCGACATTTGCGTTTAAAATATCGTAGCGGTTGTAGCTGAGTCCAATACAATAGCGGGCAGCGTCATTCAAAAAATTTCCCTCTGCCTCAAAAATCACAAAAAGATTGGTAAAAAAATCTTTCCAAATGCCGAATGGATAAATTTCAATGAGCGATAAAACAGCCTCTTGTCCGTTAAAAAAACCCAATTTAAGCTGGAGCTCTTTTTGCCAGTCATAGCGTAGGATCAATCCAGGAGAAGCTGATGGATAGGTAGGAAATCCTAAAATCGTAGGGATCGATTCTTCTGCGTTGTTAAGAATTAGATCGGCGCTTTTTGTAAAGGCAAAATTATTCAGCGCATCAATTCGTCCGAATGTTGCACTAAATTTACCGATTTTTTGTTGAAACCAATATTCAGAAAGTTGAACAAAATTTGGGCTTGAAAGCCCGTCAAAAATCAAGGCGTCGCCCGTGAGATAGCTGGAGGGATTTTTTCCCTCGTGACCCTGAAAATTTACAAATAGCGATCCTCCATTGAATCCTAATATTTTTTCCGAATGGAATAAAAGGCTCATATCCACAAGCCATTGGTTGAGAACACCCCTTTTTATCCCTCCAAGCAAATTAGAATCAAAATGGTAGATAAAAGAGCCGGAGAAGTCGATCCCGTGGAACGCCAATGCATCTTTGAGATTGTGCTTATTACCCCCTCCGATAAATTGTCTCTCTTCGCCATTAAGAAAGAATGCGAAAAAAAGAATTACACTAAAGCTTAATTGCTTTGATCTCTTTAGAATCAAGGGGAATTTGATAAAAGTCTCCATCATTGGCATCTTTGTAGATTAAACACCCCTTTACCGCCTTTTTTGTCTCACCTGAGTGGTTTAAAATAAAACAAACCACAGACTCTGTTAGTTTTTTTGCATTCTGGAAATCTATTTCTTTTTTTGTCTGAAATTGAACGTATATCCAGTCCTCCTCTTTTCCAACTCCCCTCCCCTCAAGTTGAGGATAAGAATTCAAAACTTTAGCTGAAATATTTTTTGCAGCCTTGAGATCAGGATCGGGATTGAACAGCTCAGAAAAAACACACAACAATGATAAGAACAAGCTTTTCATACAGGAACCAATTTATCCTGATTTTGATCGTATGTATATACCGTCATTCTTCCGTCCTTTAAGCGGACACTGGCAATTGCGGGCGCAAGGACCCACCCCTTGCTTTCTACATCATGAAAGTCGATTGTTAACTCCATTTGACCTCTTGTGAAAGGGCTTGGATCTAAAAAGCGGACGAGTTCCTGGTTCCGGTTTAAATAAAATAAAAAGTCATCTGTAATCCTTTGAACTAAAAAAACCGCTTTGGTTTTGTCAAGCGTATAGCTGGAATCAAAGTTCATCACCACTTTTTTGACCTGATTTTGAAAGCTACCTCCGTAGGAGGTAGAATCTAGGCTGTATCTTTCTTTGATCTCGAGATTAAAATCCGAGATGAATGCTTCCATTTGATTGGATAAATTTGGATTTGACTCTTTAGAGCAACCTAACAGTAATAAACAAACTGATAGTTTAAAATATAAGCTGAGCTTCATTCTCGTCAGGATACTTTGTTAAATATTCTTTGACAAGATTGGTTAGGGCTTTTTTATAAGTTGCTCCAAAAAAAGAGTGATCAAACAAATGGCTACTGCCCTCCTCGATATCCAGCCTTACTATCTCAGCCTCGCGGTAATATCCATCTCTCATTATCCCACTAAAATCAATCAAAGGGACCAAATCAGCTTTAGAGACAAAATTGATCACCCTTTTTCCCATCCACTTTGGGATTAGCCAAGCAGCACCAAAAGAGTAGATTTCTATTTGATCTCTTTGTTTGTCTGTGAGGTCTTTGAGGGCCAATGATGTGGTCAGAGCCCCCCTGCTATGTGAAATAATTACAATTTTTTTGTTCGGATCTTTTAAGAGATTCTGTACATAATTTTCAATCAAACGACTTCCTTGAGTTTTGAAGCCTAAAAATTCCTTCACCGCATTGATAATGTCTCTACCAAAACCTTCAGTAGCTAAATGAACACATGATATTTTTTGCTGTAACATTTCAGACAATTCATAACAGATAAACTCAGCAATTGCTTTTGGGGTACAGATCCCGTTCACAAATACAACGGAGCGTTCATTCTCTTTCAGGTCCTCTTGGACACAAAAAACATGATCTACATCAAAATCGTCTGGAGGATCCACCCCCATCATTTCTGCACCAAAATGGCGTAGCCTTAGACCCCATGATAATGGGATTGGTAGATGTTTACCGACAAATTCTGTGATTTGGCCCATTACATATTTATCAGCTTGCGGAAATCGAACCCTTAAAAGTCTTCCGTCCGGATCGCAATACTTGATGGGATTGTTCAAACAAAAATGAGTCCGATTCAAGGATAGATCGTACCCGATTGGGTCCGGACTTAAAAAGCTCCCCCCTTTAGGGTAATAAAGGCGATGGTTAAAAAGAGAAATATTTAATTTGTTTAAAAATCTTTTACCACCGAACCTCCAAGGGCTGATAAATCTTTTTTTTGGGCCAATTTCACTAAATCCACCAAAAATATTCACCTCTTCCGTTTGTTTTGATCTATGGTCAGTCAATAAATTGACATTGCCAAAAAGATCCTGATTTACGAAATAACCTTGCCCTTTTTTGTAGATAAATAATGTTGCAGGATCTAACTGATTTGAAGAAGTTTCTAAGATTCTAAAATCTAAAAGCCTATTTCTATAAATACTACCGATCTCATCTTGACCATCATAAATCAGTAAGTTTTCTTCCTTTCCTTTTTCCTGGATTTTCAAAATACGACCGAAAGGATCATAAAAAAACCGGTATTCCGACCGATCGTTACCAAGGAGAATCACTCTACCAAAATCATCCATCACCACGTTTTTGAAATGATTATTATCAGACCCTTTTCGGGTATAAGCTGACCCATAATCATACTGAATTACCTCCCCGTCTCTAGTCTCTTTGACAAGCTGATCTATTTCATCATAATCGAAATGGACACTACAATCTAGGCAAGTATAATCGACGATATTTTTTCTATGATCCATTTTAAGCACGCTACTGATGGGATCATATCGATAAGAGCAATTATCTATTTGAGATCCCTGAAAAAAGTAATCATCCCCTTCTTTTTGATAGGAAAACCACTCTTGATCCAGAATCTGGGTAATTTTTCCCTTTTCGGTATACTCGTATGTTAGATAGATACCGTGCATAAACTTCTCGTAGATGCACCTTTTTTGGTCATCGTATAACCGGTAGCCTGAGGCTTTTGTCTTGAGGTCTCCGTAATCGTAACGATCCTTGCTCTTTTTAAACCAATATTCGTGATCCTTTGAGCGGATTATGAGATCAAAATTTGGGTCATTTCTGATGTATTCGATTTGACTATTTCCATCTTGAATGATTTTTTTGATGTTTGAATTTTCATCGTATAAAAACTCAAATAAGTGATCTTGCTCTTCCAAGCGTATAATTCGATCAAAGCTATCAGTTTCAACTACAGATTGAAACGGACCCTCCTGATATGTAGATACGGCCGAATCAATGAAAATAGATGCTAAAGAAAAAACCAACCTCAGTATCAAAAAGATCATCAACTTACCAGATGTAAATTTGGCGTTAATGTAACTTAAAGATCAATAAAGGTTCAATCCGAGAATCACGGGTTCTTCATGCTCATAGCCCAGTTTAGATAACTTCCCTGGCTGCAAAACAATCTCTGCCCCAAACTCGATTGGTAATTTTAAGAAACGGGCAATCAATGCTCGGCCAACATGACCAGAAACAAATAGGAGACACTTCCCCTCAATCCGGTTCAAAAAACGATCCACCCGATCACTTATTTCTTTGGGACTTTCTCCCCCAGGACAGCCATATTTAAATACGGTCCATTCCCTTTTTTCCAGTTGCCTGATCTGTGGTGTAGTTAAACCCTCATATTTTCCGTAATTCCACTCGTTTAAATCGTAAGTGAGCATTAATTGATCAAAACCCAAGACGCTGGCTGTTTTTCTAGAACGTAAGGAGGTGCTTGAATGAACCTGATCAAATGTCTCATTTTCAAAAAAGCGCTTTAAAGACTTCAAGGCATCCATCCCTTCCGGCAGAAGATCGATGTCAGAATAACTGGTATGTCTTCCGTTTTGACTCCATTCCGTCATTGCGTGTCGCACAAGCCAAATTTCTTTGATACCGCTCATAGGCCCTTTTTTTCAAAATTCACTAAGCTTTCCACTAAAAGGCATAAGTTCTAAAATTGTCCAAACGCCCTATTTTTCATATAAAAGGTTTAACGATATATGTCCAAGACCGAATGAAAAAAGGGATCGTATAGTTTATTTTATGAATTGACATTTATCCCAATGAGTTTAATAGGTTTAATTATGGGAAAACGTTCGATCAGCCTGTTTGTTTTGACGATGATGAACTTGGCTGCAATCTTAAGCTTGAAGACATGGCCTTTTGCTGCAAGCTTTGGACTTGGATCTGTTTTGTTGATCCTGTGTGTTATTTTGTGTTTTATGATTCCCGTAGCCTTCGTTTCCGCAGAATTAGCAACAGGTTGGCCCCAAACTGGTGGTGTCTATATCTGGGTCAAAGAGGCGTTTGGCCACCGCTGGGGATTTTTAGCGGTATGGTTACTGTGGATTGAAAATGTAGTTTGGTACCCAACAATACTTACTTTCATCGCAGGTGCGATCGGTTATATTCTTGGCGGAAACCTTGCAAGTAACCCCTGGTTTACAGCAATTGTGATCAACGTTGTCTACTGGGGAATGACCCTTTTCAATCTTAGAGGACTTAAAGAGTCCGGTATCTTTACCTCTTTTGGCGTAATTATCGGAACACTCATTCCCGGCTTCGTGATTATCCTTTTGGGTCTATCCTGGTATCTCAATCAAAATCCTGTAGAAATTCCTATCAATAAAGAGGCTTTGATCCCCGATGTTACATCCCTTGCCAATTTGGCAATCATCGCCGGCCTGGTGGAAAGTTATGCGGGTATTGAGATGAACGCAATTCATGCGGCTGATGTACAAAAGCCACAAAAAAGTTTTCCCATCGCTATTTTGATTACAGTCGTCGTCCTGACACTTTTTTCGACTCTTGGTACATTATCAGTCGCGATGGTACTACCTCTCAACATCATCAGCTTTACCTCTGGAGGTATTGAGACGGTAGCTTATATCTTTAATAAATATAACATCCCCTTTCTCACCCCTGTCATCGGCTTTTTGATTGCAGTTGGGGCTCTGGCAAGCCTTAGCACATGGATTATTGGACCTTCTAGAGGTTTACTTACCGCAGCCCAGTGTGGAGATCTACCTCCGATCCTCCACACTACAAACCGTAAGGGTATGCCCATAGGAATGTTGATTCTACAAGGGGTACTGGTATCCATTATAAGCACCCTATTTATCCTTTTGCCAAGCGTGAGTCATTCTTTTTGGATTTTGGAAGCGATGGTGGCCCAGCTCTATATCATCATGTACATCATCATGTTTTTAGCCGCTATTCGCCTGCGATACACTCAGCCCAAGGTTTGGCGCTCTTTCAGAGTGCCGGGCGGAAAAATAGGTTTTTTTCTCACAAATCTCGTTGGATTCCTGACATTTATTTTCGTTTTGGTAATTGGTTTTATACCGCCTAGCGAGCTTGGTGGCGTAGACCTTACAACATATGAAGTTGTCCAAGTTGTAGGGGTCGTCGGTTTTGTCTTGATGCCCTTTATTATCAGTCTTTTTAAAAAACCATCTTGGGACGAAATCCAATGAAGCAAAAAGGATTTTTGCCGCTAAAAATGGATTGGGATGACCTCGTATTTCTCAACTATCCCTGTGACCCTGAAATTTTACAAAAATTTCTACCGGAGGGGATGGAAGTAGATCTTTTTGAAAACAGAGCCTACTTGACCATCGCACCTTTGACCATGTCCGATTTCTCTCTTTATTCCTTTAAGTTCTTGTTTCAAAAGCGTTTTTACGAATGCAATCTTAGAACCTACGTGAAAGTGGGTAAAAAAAGGGGGGTCTATTTTTTTTCTTTAGACGCAAATAGCGTTTTAGAGGTTCTCGGAGCTCGAGCTGTTTTTCATCTCAATTATCGCTATAGATCTATCAAATTTAAGCTTGAAGATGGTCGTTACCGATTTGAAATGAAAAACCCAATCTCGCCAAATCAAAAGACGCTCATTATTCTGGGAATATCTCATCAAAAACAAGAGCTAACCCCCCTAATTCGTTTTATTAGTGACCGCTCGTCTTATTTTGTAAAAAATAAAAACCACCTATTCGAGGGGGTAGTTAAGCATAAGGAATGGGAGTTCCAGAAAGTAGAGGTATTAAAAGTAGAGACCGACCTCTTAAATAGATTTCCTATAGTAGATCCCCCTGTTGCTGTTTATTCCAAAAAAACAACCGTTGAAAGTCGTTTCCTATGTCCAGCACAAAACCCTATTGTTTTTTTTGATCATGCTTGTGGCCTTTGTCAAAGGGCTGTGGCCATTTTACTTGCCCTGGATATCAGAAAACAGGTGCTTTTTGCCCCCATTAACGGAAAAACCTACAAAACCATTTTTTCCCACCCCCCCAAAAATGATCGACTCATCCTTTTCGACGACCAGGGGGCATCCGATGGAGCCAAGGCACTTCTTAATCTTCTAGACTACCTACCTTGGTTTACAGGAATTTTCTCCCTTTTTAGGCTTGTCCCCCTTTCCTTACTCAATCGATGGTACGATGCGATAGCAAAAATGCGTAAAAGCTGCGATTTAGAAAAAAAGAGGGTCGATGATCCCCGCATACTTCCTTAAATTGTCTTTGGTTACCCGATTTTCCCTTCCCCTGTCTACCCTCAACAGATCTTGGTTGAAAATATCTTTCCGATAAATTAATCTTTTTGGATGACCAATCGCAAAATCAGTGTTTTTTTACTGACGATGATGAATCTCGCGACCATCCTCAGCATTAAAAATTGGCCTTTCGCCGCAGAATTCGGATTTTCATCCTTATTTTTTATCCTTTTAGCTGTCCTTACCTTTTTCATCCCGTCAGCGCTTGTCTCAGCAGAACTTGCCACAGGCTGGCCACAACAGGGGGGCGTTTTTGTATGGGTCAAAGAAGCTCTCGGAAATCGGATGGGCTTTTTGGCAGTTTGGCTTTTGTGGGTTGAAAATGTTGTGTGGTACCCAACCATTCTCTCTTTTATTGGAGGGACGATCGCCTACGCAATAGACCCCCCGCTTGCTGAAAACAACTTATTTAACTTTTTCATGATCCTGTTTGTCTTCTGGGCCGTCACGTTTTTAAATATGCGTGGGTTGAGATTTTCAGGATTTATCAGCACTTTTGGCGTCATATCCGGCACATTGCTACCTGGGCTTTTAATTGTTGTTCTAGGAATTTCATGGTTGGCTAGTGGCCGTCCAGTTGAGATTCCTATGAACTGGGATAGTTTTTTTCCCGACATCTCCCACCCTTATCAGCTCGTATTTCTATCTGGGGTAATTTTAAGCTTTGCCGGTATTGAAATGAATGCCGTTCACGCCAACGATGTTGAGAACCCCCAAAGAAGCTATCCACTTGCGATTCTCATCTCGGTCGTTCTTATTGTCTTTTTCACAAGCTTTGGAACTCTATCGATTGCTATGGTAATTCCTCAGGGTAAGATCAATCTGGTAGCGGGAGGGGTTGCAGCGATTGACTATTTTTTAAGCGCCTATAATTTAAAAGGTTTCATTCCACTCATATCAATCCTTATCTCTTTTGGGGCATTAGCAGGCTTGAGCACATGGATAGCCGGACCCTCAAAAGGGCTACTGACTGCAGCCCAAAGTGGAGATTTACCACCGATTTTAAGGTCTGTCAACAGGCACGGAATGCCTGTAGGTATGCTGATCCTTCAGGGTTTGATTGTTACCGTTTTGGCGTTTGTCTTTCTCATCATGCCGAATGTCAATAGCTCCTTTTGGATGATGACCGCCATGGTTTCCCAGCTCTACTTGCTGATGTACCTTTTGTTATTTATCTCAGCTATCGTCTTGAAAATACGTTTTCCTTCTGTGCCCAGAGCTTTTAATGTTCCTGGTGGGAAGTGGGGGATGATTTTTGTCTCTATACTGGGAATTTTAGCTAGTGTGTTCTGTATCATCTTTGGGTTTTTTCCCCCGACACAGATCGATACGGGCGATATCGTACAATATGAACTAATTCAAGTAGTTGGAATTGTTGCCTTTTGCGTAGCACCCTTTCTTATTCTCTACTTCAAGAAACCCGAGTGGGATAAATAAAAAAAGGGGATCACAAGGAACCCCTTTTTTCATCTGACTGAAAACCAGCAAATTAACGAGCAGCAATAGCAGCTTTAAGCTTGCTTACAACTTCGCCCATTTCTTTTTTGATCGCAGCTTTTCTTGCAGACTTACGACGTGTAGACTTACGACGTGTTGCTTTTTTAGCAGTAGTCTTTTTAGCAGCTTTTCTACGTGTAGACTTACGACGTGTAGCTTTTTTAGCTGTTTTTCTTCTTGTTGATTTTTTTGCAGCTTTTTTAGCGTGCTTTCTGTGTGTGTGCTTTTTAGCAGCTTTTTTAGCATGCTTTCTGTGTGAGTGCTTTTTTGAAGCTTTTTTTGCTGTGTGCTTTCTAGAAGCTTTTCTTACAGCTTTCTTTTTGGCTACCATTTTAATTTCCTTTTTTTTGTTTTTAAAAAGCTTTTTTACCCAAATTAAGGTCTTTTAATTGCACTATACAAATTAATTAATTATTTTCTATTAATTATTGAAATAATTTTTAATATACATTCAGAATATGTTCTGAAGCATTTTTAATTTTAAAATAATTAAAAGTTAATTAGAGTAAAGTAATGAAAAAAGCCCTCATTTTAGCCCTTTTTAGTTCCGCATTTCTCCTAGAGGGGGCAAAATCGGTCGAAAAGCCGGTTTTATACTCGAAATCGAATTGTATCTACTGTCAAAAGGTCTTTTTGTCGGTTAAAGGCCTTGAACAAAAGGTCGAAATTCGGGATGTGAATGACCCTTCGGCTCGCCAAGAACTGATAAAAATAGGGGGGAAACCCCAGGTTCCATGCTTGGTTATTAACGAGGTTGCCCTCTATGAATCAGATGCGATTATCGAATACTTTAACTCTTTAGAATCAATGAAATAAAAGATTGACAAAATCCTCCTTACGACCTATGAATATAAGAATTTATTAGATCATGGGGTAGCGCTTGGAAATTTCTAGTAACCAATCTAAACGGGTTATCAGCATTTTTGTCTTGGCGATGCTGAACGTTTCGGTGATGGCGAGCTTGAGAAGCTTGCCTCTAGTAGCCGAATTTGGGTATAGCTCTATCTTCTTTTTCCTAGTAGTAGCCCTCACTTTTTTAGTTCCCCAAGCACTTGTAGCAGCTGAGCTTGCAACCGGTTGGCCCAAATCGGGCGGGATATACATCTGGGTTCGCGAAGCTTTGGGTGATCGTTGGGGGTTTTTTGCTATTTGGATCCAATGGGTTCATAATGTTACTTGGTATCCAGTTATTTTATCATTCGTAGCGACAACATTGGCTTACGTCTTTTATCCCCCTTTTATAGAAAATAAGTACTACGTTTTGACCGTTATTTTAGCTAGCTTTTGGGGAATGACTTTTTTTAACTTTTCAGGAATTCGACTTTCCAGCTGGTTTAGTACTTTTTGTGTGATCGCCGGTACTATTCTTCCAGGGATATTCTTAATCGGATTAGGATTGACTTGGATGCTTTCGGGTCAACCCTTGCAAATTACTTTCACCACGGAAAATCTTTTGCCTGACCTAAGTCGTTTAGATAACATTGTCTTTTTGGGCGGACTATTTCTCTCTTTTGCTGGCCTTGAAGTTACTAGCGGATATGCTGGCGAGGTACAAAACCCTCAAAAAAACTACCCAATCGCAATCTTGATGGCTGCTGTTATTACCTTTGTCTTATTCCTTTTAGGGTCCCTTTCGATCGCCTGGGTCATTCCAAAAAGTCAAATTAGTCTGGCATCAGGACTCATGGCCGCCTTAAAAATCTTTTTAGAAAACTACAATCTTGGATGGTTGCTTGGTATTTTAGGTATTCTTTTGGTTGCTGGTGCAGTAGGGGAAACTAATGCTTGGATCATCGGGCCAGTAAAAGGTCTTTATACCACCTCACGACACGGGAATCTCCCCCCTATTTTCCAAAAACTGAATAAAAACGAGATCCCTGTTAATTTACTCTACTTTCAAGCAATTGTCGTTACTTTTGCTGCTTTTATGTATTTACTGATGCCCTCGATTAGCAGTGCTTTCTGGATACTTACAGCACTAAGCGCCCAAATTTACTTAGTGATGTATGTGATGATGTTCATAGCGGCAATTAGACTGCGCTATACAAGACCAAATGTTCCTAGAGCATACCAGATTCCCCATCCCCATAAAGGGATGTGGTTAATTTCTACAGTAGGGATTATTACCTCTATCTTCGGAATTTTTCTAGTCCTTATTCCACCCGTCCAATTCAAGGATGAATCAATCGTGACGTATGTCTCATTCTTGATCACAGGGCTAGTATCGATGGTCGCGCTGCCCCTTATCATCCATGCCTTCAAAAAGCCCTCCTGGAACCCCATAAACAATATGATTGAAAGTGATGATTAAACATCCAAATCCTCCTCTTAAACAAAAGAAGGGCCATGATTTCATGACCCTTCTTTTGTTTAGCTTACTTTAATGATGATCTAAACAAGGGTGGGCTCTTTCCAAACCCCCTCTTTTTTCAGCAAATCGATAAGCGCATCTAAAGCTTTAGACTCATGTACATGAGAAACAACTTTTTTATGTTTGATGTATAAGTCAATATATCCTGGTTTTGAGCCCACGTATCCAAAATCGGCATCTGCCATTTCACCAGGGCCATTGACAATGCAGCCCATGACGGCAATTTTGACACCGATAAGATGCTCTGTGCTCTGTTTAATATTTTTAGTAACAGTCTTCAAATCAAACTGAGTTCGCCCGCAGCTAGGACAAGAGATGAAATCTGCTTTAAACATCTTTAAACGGGCGGCTTGCAAAATCCCCTCTTTAAGCTTAAGATCAAACTCGCCCCCAAAGGGGGTAGAAATTTTCAAATCCAAAGTAGGGGCATCCAATAAAAAAGTTCCGGCCCAGGCAGATATTTGAATAATTGCCTCTTCAGGACTATTTCCGTCATAAGTGAGGCTATTGAGGTAAGGGGGTAGCCCCTTTAAAATCTTGCAGGGGTAGATCTCTTCTTCTGGATCCTCTGTCAAAGACACACGAATTGTATCGCCAATTCCCTCAAGGAGCAAAGGGCCAATTCCAAAGGCGGCTTTGATCCGCCCCTCAATCCCCTCCCCAGCTTCAGTCACCCCAAGATGAAGAGGAGGAAAGACCCCCTCGGCCGGCATCATCGCTACAAAAAGTCTATAGGCACGGATCATTACAAGCGGATTTGAGGATTTTAAGGAAACAATTACCTGGTCAAAATTAGCCTCTTTGGCAATCCTTAGGAATTGAAAAGCCGACTCGCACATTCCTTTTGGAGTATCGCCGTACGTAAAAAGAATCTCTTCGGCTAAAGAGCCATGGTTTACCCCTATTCGAATCGCCGTTTTACTTTTTTTACAAACCTCAATCAATTCTATAAAAGATTCTTTTGCAAAATTTCCGGGATTCACCCGCACTTTATCGACAAATGGGGCTACCTCAATTGCCGCTTTTGGAAAAAAATGGATATCTGCTATGAGGGGAATTTCAATATTAAGATCCTTCAACTTTTGACGAATCTGTTTAACTGCCTCAACTTGACGCATACCCTGGACCGTGACGCGGACTAGCTCAGCACCTTTTTGAACCAAAGATACAATTTGAGCCACCGTCGATTCTACATCTTCGGTTTTTGTTGTTGTCATAGATTGTATTCTTATAGGGGCACCCCCACCTATAAGAATCGAACCTACTTTCACAGGTGTAGTTTTAATCCTGGTACGCACAAGCAGTTTGACCCTTTTTAAACGTCAAAAACTTTTGGCCATTTAAATCTACAGCGACCTTGGCAACAACATGCCCCCGTTTAGGATCTTGCACCATGAATTCTTCGATAGAGTGTGCCTTTTCCTCAGAAACCATTACCCCGCTTTTCTTTGTGAGTATTGCCTGAAATGCACGGATACCCAGTTTTTTTGTATAAGCTAAGTCAAAAGGGGTTGGATCCTGGCAGCGACTTTCGTATCCAAGACTGCTAAATCTAAAAGGGGGAACTTTGTAGCCCTCTTTTTGTGCTCTTTTCTGCACAAATTGGAAAAGTCTTACATGCGATTCCATGCCAGAAAGATCTACGTTTCCATGCGAATCCAATTCAGTGTCCTCTGCAAGCTCAGGTATCGCCAAGCTTATCCCCTCTGGGATAAGAATAACGCCGTACTTTTTATCCCTTTTTTTCAAAAAGCTCAAAATCTGATCCACCACCTGATCTAGCGTTTGCCTGTCGGCTATGATCTCTTCACTGATTAAAGCTAAATTCGGCTCTGCTCTGAGGGCACACTCCAAAGTGATGTGGCTTGTATCGCGCCCCATCATTTTGATTACATGAACATATTTTCCCGTTGATAAGGCGTCAACTTTGAGGTTTTTGATGATTTGACTCATTAAAGAGCAAGCAGTATCAAATCCGAAAGAGGGTACGGCAAGATCGTAATCGATGGTTTTTGGGACGTGGATAATTTGACAAGAAGTCTCCTTGGAAAGCTTGTAGGCGTTTGTCGCCGTATCGTCTCCCCCTATGAACACAAGGGCATCAAAATGAAACTTTTCAATCGTTTTTTTTATGGCAGGGATATCTTCAGGTAAAATCTTTTTTCTTCTAGTCTTGAGTAAATCAAATCCACCCAAATGGCGATAATGGTCCACCTCGCTTTTTTTTAACTGGCGACAAGCCCCCTCAATCAACCCTTCAGCCCCCCTTTCAATCCCCCAAAGCTCCCCAACACCGTCTAAAAGATCAAAAAGGGTTGCAATCACATGGTGCCCGCCTGGAGCAGGACCGCCAGATAGTAAAACACCTACGCGTAATTTCTCTTTCATAAAGCACCAAAAGATCTTAAAATTTTTTATTTACCCACTCATAATAAAGGGGCTAGCAAAGTAAAAACTTTAATTTACTGGCCCCCTTTTGGATCAAGTTTACCAACTAAAGTTTTAAAAAAGCTTCTCCTCTAATCATCAGCCAGGTTTTTAATAAAATCAAGGTTAAACCCTAGCGATATCATCATCAAAATTGATCTGTCTAGCATTTGGAAAAAATTTTTTATTTAATTTTGTCGCAATAGCACGCGCATAGAGATTCATATAGTCCTCTACAAAGGAGCGTTCACCGCTATCTTTTGCACTTAAAAGAACGCCTACGCCCAGAAGCTTAGCGGCAACGCTTACGATCTTATTTCCATTTCGAGATTGTTGACAAAACAATAAATCGGCCCCTAAAGCCAAGTTTGTTCCCGCTTTGCCACAAATTAATACACAGCCGGCCCATTTGAGAACTCTTTTTAGAGATAATCTTGATTCAAAAGGTGTCGATGGCTTCAAAAAAAAGAATATGCCCGCTGTCATTCCTAATTTGAGAATAAAATAGATAACATTTGCCATGTCTTTAATCAAATTTACGTTTTTTGGCCTATGAATCTCATCGTAAATACGCATAGTGCTTTGAGAAAAATCGTGTAAACACTTTGGCATGAAGTTGGAAATTTCCATGGTAAACCTCTTTTAAGATACTCTTAAGTAACTATGGATCAATGATATTGATTTTATTTTTTAACGTAAATTTAAAAAAGACCAACTTTTTCTGCTAATTAGTCTTATATTCAAATCTTTTCTTATTCTCTGTTGTAAAATGGAAAATATGGTTGTTTGAAAAAATGAAGGTCTGGCTTGCCGAAATTAGGGGAAGATATGTATGCTCTTCCTATGCAAGGTCGGTTCATTTTTATCACCGGAGGGGTCCTTTCCTCACTTGGAAAAGGGGTTATCGCCGCCTCAATCTCATCTATTATAGAAAGCATGGGTCTTTCTGTTTCAATTATAAAGCTAGATCCCTATCTCAATGTTGATCCGGGAACCATGAGCCCCTACCAGCACGGTGAAGTGTACGTAACTGATGACGGTGCCGAAACCGATCTGGATTTAGGTCATTACGAGCGTTACACCCATGCTTTAATTTCAAAAAAGTCAAATACAACCGCCGGCCAAATTCTTGACCACGTTCTTCAAAGCGAGCGAAAAGGAGACTACCTGGGTTCTACAGTACAGGTGATTCCCCACGTCACTGATGAAATCAAGCGTAGAATTTTTTTAGCCCAAAACAACAAAGCCGATGTGACGGTAATTGAGGTGGGCGGAACTGTTGGAGATATTGAGTCGTTGCCCTTTTTGGAAGCAATTCGACAAATGCGCTATGAGCATCCTCAACATTGCTGCAATATCCATCTAACCTATGTCCCTTACTTAAAGAGCTCAGGCGAAACCAAAACAAAACCTGCCCAGCATTCGTTGGTAGCCTTACGCCAAGTGGGCATCATACCCGACATCGTAATTTGCCGCTCCGAACACCCTATTTGTGCCGACAGCCTAAAAAAAATTAGCCTTTTTGGAAATGTTCCCATTCATGCGGTCCTTGATCAGCCAGATGTTGAACATGCCCTATTTGAAGTCCCGATCCGTTTACAAGAACACAAAATTGATTTACTGATATCCAACGTCTTAAAACTTTCACCCCCCAACCAATCAAACGTAACCGTTTGGAAAAATTTACTAGAAAAATCCATCCACCTAAAAGAGGAGGTCTTAATCGGGGTAGTCGGTAAATACCTAGAGCATAAAGATGCTTACAAATCGGTATTCGAAGCGCTACAACATGCGGGTCTAAGCCAAAATCTCAAAGTGAAACTGATTGAAGTGAATGCAGAGCTACTTGAACAAAACATGACCATCCCTGAGGCAGATGCCTATATTATAATGGGTGGATTTGGCCAAAGGGGCTTCGAGGGGAAGATTTTATTAGCTAAACACGCTCGAGAACACAAGATCCCCTGTTTTGGAATTTGTCTGGGTCTACAGGTAATGACTGTAGAATTTGCAAGGCATGTGCTGGACATAAAGGATGCCAATTCTACTGAAATGGAACCAAAAACTAAAAATCCTGTTGTCTTAAGCCTAGAAGAGCTTAAAAATGTAACCCAATTAGGTGGAACTATGCGTTTAGGGAGCTATCCCTGCAATCTTAAAGAGGGGACAAAAGCTTTTGATATCTATAAAAATGAGTTAATCCATGAAAGGCACCGACATCGGTATGAGGTGAACCAATCTTACGTAGAGTCACTCGAAAAAGGGGGGCTACTGGTGAGCGGAAAACATCCGGCAACAAACCTGACAGAGATTGTTGAAATACAAGATCACCCTTGGTACCTTGGTGTTCAATTTCATCCTGAGTTTAAATCAAAATCTTTTGCACCACATCCCCTATTTGTCTCTTTTATCCAGGCAGCTAAAGAGGCCCAAAAAGAGGCGCTACAAACGAGGGTAATGCCGGTTTAGATGCGCATTTTAGGGATCGATTACGGAAAAAAAAGGATTGGTGTCAGTATTAGCTCCAAAGTAGCTCAAATGGCATTGCCTTTAGCAACTATAGAACATGAGGGATCCCTGCCAAAAGCAATGATGCTTTTGAAGAAAAAATTTCTTGAACTCAAGGATATAAAGGAGATCGCTCTTGGCTGGCCCCTTTTGATGAGTGGTGAGCAAAGCCCTATGTGCAAAGAGGTCCTTCAGTTTAAATCTCTTTTAGAGGCGACTTTTAAAATCCCTGTTTATTTGGTGGATGAAAGGCTAACCACAAAAATTGCCGAAGACTCCTTTAAATCTATCGGCATCTCTCGAAAAGATCGCACCGCCCATATAGATCAGGCAGCAGCGGTAAATATTTTGAACACTTTTTTAGATAAAAAGAAATATTTGTAGAATGGGCAAAAAACGGTCAACAAAATAGATCCTTAATCTTATTTCTGATCTATTGCTACAAAAATCGAAACGGGTTACTGTACAAATTATCCTAGATTAAAGAATTCCCGCTAAATGTCGCAGGCTCAAGATTTTTCCCAAATGATCGTTCGTCAAGCTGTCGCAAAACCGCAATGTTTTGTCCTTTTTGGGGCCACCGGTGATTTAGCAAAAAGGAAAATTTTTCCTGCACTTTACGCCCTATTTCTTGATAAAAAGCTCCCCTCCCGTTTTTGTATCCTTGGGCTTGGACGAAAGGAAAACAGTGATGAAGAATTTCGTAAGTATGTAGACGAAAAACTCCAGGAATTCGCTCGTCTTAAAGGGGACAACAAATCACGCAAAGAATTTATTGAGAAAATTTTCTATCTTTCACTGGATATCGATAAAGATTACACACCCCTTAAAAAACTACTTACTGAAAAAGAGCCTTCATTTGGGACGCAAGAAAACCGCACGTTCTATTTAGCTGTTGCGCCCGCTTATTTTACAATCATTCCACAAAAGCTTAAGGAAATAGGACTTTTGCATGAAAAGGGGGCCAACTCTTTTGCCAATATCATCATCGAAAAGCCTTTTGGAACAGATCTTCCTAGTGCTGTCGCATTAGATTTGGAATTGAAAAAAATTCTTTTTGAGGAGCAAATTTATCGCATAGACCACTATCTAGGTAAAGAGACTGTTCAAAATATCTTCGCTTTTCGCTTTTCAAATCATTTTATTGATCACCTCTTTACATCACAATTTGTTGAATCGGTGCAGATAGTCGCTGCAGAGGATTTGGTTGTAGGAGATCGGGTTGAATTTTACGATTCAGTGGGATGTCTTAGAGATTTTTGCCAAAACCATCTGATGCAAGTTCTTGCTTTTATTGCAATGGAAGCTCCTAGCAAAAATGAGGCAGAATATATCCACCAGGAAAAATCAAAGGTACTTCGTTCTATCAAATCAATTGACGCAATTGTGAGGGCACAGTACGAAAAAGGTTATATCAATACTGACGCGGTTTCTGGCTATAGAGATGATGGGCGGGTGAAAACATCCAATACTGACACGTTTGTGGGGATGCGTCTTTTTGTGGATAATTTTCGCTGGGGTGGAACCCCATTTTATCTTTTTGCAGGAAAAGCACTTCCCAGAAAATATACAGAGGTCAACATCGTCCTTAAAAAAGCACCGTTTTCGCTTTTTCCTCAATCTTCCCAGCAAAACATCATATCCATTCAAATTCAGCCGAAAGAGGGAATCTCCATCATCATACGGACCAAGGTGCCGGCTAAAACGAGTTTAAAACCTGTAAAACTCGACTTTTTTTATGATGATTACTTTAGTATCGAATCTATTCCTGAGGCTTATGAAACCCTCATATTCAACGCAATGTGTGAGGATCGCTCTTTATTTACGGATAGGGATGAACTGATTGCAAGCTGGGAACTATTTGATCCCGTCATTCGAAAATGGAAGAGTGAAAATCTTTGCGCTGAGGAGTTTTATCCCGCAGGTTCTTGGCCGGAAATTATGAAAAAAGTCTTTTTAGAGGGGCACTACCTAGTCATATGATCGGCGAATGGATAGAAATCAGGGATATTTTTAAGCTTTTGCAGTCTTCTGCTCAAAGAACTATAGGCCACTCTACGATCTTTGTTGTTGCAAAACCTCAGGATCATTTGTACTACCTAGAATCATTTACAAAGACAATCATCACCGACTACCCTTCACGCTATATCCTGATTAAAGAGGAGGAGAATGCTGAAAGAGAGTTTTTGAAAGCTAAATTAACCTTTTTGGAAACAGCGAAGGGCTCAAATCGCTTTTGCGAATTCATTGAAATTGAGTTTACCCCAAACCAAAAAGAGAGACTTTCCACCTCTTTAAGTAAATTTGCTCTGCCAAAATTAGATGTTTTTTTGGTTCTTTGGCAGCGAGATCATGAACATAAACCCATTTTCGATGCTTTAAAACACATCGCAACTAGAATTATTTTTGATTCTGAATATGCTGATGATCCCCGCACAGTTTTAGAGTTTATGGATCAGTGTCCTTCAAGAGTGTCAATAGGTGATCTGACCTATACACGTGGCTATTCCATACGGGAAGTTTTAATAAAAGAACTTACGGCACCTCAGCTTGCCCCAATTATTGATCAATTTCACACATTAAAAATCAGCTATAATCCCTGCTTTAATATTTGTAGTGCAGTCCCCATGCAATCTCTATATGCGGCCGAATGGCTTGCCACGTGGGGTAAAAAACAGTCCATTTTTAAAATGCAAAACGCCCATCTTTGCACTGTTGTCTATGATCATGCCAAGGTTATTATTGAACAGGGCGAACCTTTAAAAGAATTGGGAGAAGGTAAAATTTTATCATTAGAGCTTATTGGACCTAACCACACATTTGAATTAAAAAGGGATCGGCAGTCTCCAGATAAAATTTTCACCTCGATCAAAAGTAACGAAAGTTGCTCTGTGCCTGCGATTGTCAATACAGATGATCTTCAGATTGGCCTGAGTTTGATGCGCCAGCTTCAGTATGATCAAACAAATAGGCTCCAAATCGAATCCTTGAAACATATTTGTGAAGTCCCCTTCAAACGGCTAGTAAAATACAAATCATCTGATGAGGCCCTCTATGGGATCAAGGAGCGTATCCTCAATATTGGACGTAAAGAAATCAATTTTAAAGGTGTTTTTAGAATCGCCCTAAGTGGAGGAAAAACTCCCATGACCTTATATCGATCTTTCCAACCCCAAGATCTAGATTGGGATAAAGTTGAAATCTTTTTTAGTGATGAGCGGCAGGTTCCACCTGATCATAGCGACAGCAATTATAAAAATGCGATGGAAGCACTTGGCCACCTTCCTTTAAAAGGGGAAAATATCCACCGCATGATCGCGGAGCAAGACGTAGATAATCATGCCTTTGCCTACGAGCGTTTGATACGCCCTTCGATCGATGTGTGCCTTTTGGGCATGGGTGCAGATGGGCATACCCTGTCTATTTTCCCAGGCTCTGAAGCGATAAAGGTGCGCGATAGGCTAGTCGTTCCAGCAAATGGTCTGAATCATCCAAGGATGACATTTACATTTGAGGCACTAAAAATTTGCCGTCATAAATTATTCCTTGTTCTGGGAGAGGATAAAAAAGAGGCCCTTAAAAAAGTGCTGACGGAAAAATCTGAACAATATCCGGCTTCCTTGGTTACAGACTGTGATTTCTACACCGATATAGAATCTCTAAATCTATGAAATACTAGTCGGCTATCTCCAAATCGTTTAAGAGCTTTGGATAATGCGCATCAATTGGATTTAAATCCAATAAGTAATGATTCCCATTTGTGCTAAAAAGGCGTAAAAATCGCTGGAGCTGAAACGTAAAATTTCCAAGGTGTCCCCTTTTTGGGACTACATCTAGATAAAGATGCTTAGTTGAAGATTGATTGGGATAGTACATATGCCCCACAATTCCGAATTGATCTAAATAGAATCGATCCAAACTAGCCAAAAGTTTTAAAAAGCTCTCTTTTTCCTGACTACTAAACTGCTCTAGTGTTTCATTATGGCGATGGGAAAAAACGATAAAATGTCCTTCCGAAAAAGGTTGTTTTGGAAAGACGATATTTATCATTCGCCCAGTTTGGTTGTCAATTTGCCTACAAAGCGTACAATTCTCCATAAGACATGCTTCATCACTATAGTAGAGATATAAAAGGCCAAGCCCCATAAACAACATCAATATAGCTATATAGACGTATTTCATATCAGCACCTGGCTGTTTTTAAAAAGAAGGTATAACAAAACCTCAAAGATCTGTTCAATACTAAAAAAAGCACGAGGTAGGCTTACCCCGTGCATGAAGCATTTAAAAATTTACTCTTTAACGTATGCGCGAATAATTTTTTGATCTTCTACAGGCTTGTCATTACGAGTTCGGATATTTTCAATTTTTACTACCACTTCATATCCGGAAATCACTTCTCCAAAAATGGTGTGTTTACCATTCAGCCAGCTGGTGGGAACGCAGGTGATAAAGAATTGACTTCCATTTGTATTTGGCCCGCTGTTGGCCATCGCAAGTAATCCCTTTTTATTGAATAGGATCTTTGATGTGCATTCATCTGTAAATGGTTTACCAAAAACTGACTCTCCTCCCCTTCCTGTTCCGGTGGGATCTCCTGATTGGATCATAAAATTAGGGATTACGCGGTGAAAAATGATTCCGTCATAGTACCCTCTACGGACTAGCTTCTCAAAATTTTCACAAGCTTTCGGGGCAAATTCTGGTTTCAGCTCCAGCTCTATTTTTCCTTGGTTGGTTTCCAAGACGATGATCGGTTTCGCAGATAAAGACATAAAGACTCCCAAAAGACCAGTAGTTATATAGGTTAACGATTTGCCAAAATAGTTTTTCAAAATGAACCTCCTAAGTACAAAAAAAAACCTCTTTTGAGTAGCATCATATATATGGGCAGAATATTTATGCAGGGGCTTTTTACAATTGCCCCTATTGCGCTCACGTTAGCGCTCATCCTTTGGCTATTTGAATTCGCTGAAGGGTTATTAAAAAAACCTCTACAATTTGTTTTAGGGCCCGATTTGTACATTCCAGGGATGGGAGTCATTTTGATTGTTATTACAATTTTTATGGTGGGTTTACTTGTCAATTACTGGCTCTCGAGGATGATCTATGAATATTTCGAAAAGCTTATTTCTAAAATACCCTTGATTAAAACTTTGTATAGCTCTGTAAAGGATCTTCTCAGTTTTTTTGGAAAAAAAGAGGAAAATATGAGTCTTGTTGTCGAGGTTAGCCTTGGAGATTTTAGACTCATTGGGTTTTTAACAGATAAAAACCCCAAACCGCCCATTGGTAAAGAAGACGAGGTTGTTGTCTATTTTCCTATGAGTTACCAAATCGGGGGGTATACACTCATCTTGCCAAAAGATAAAATCAGACCGGTGAATCTAACGATTGAACAAGCGATGAACTATGTACTCACCGCAGGTGCCTTGAAAAAAATTTAAAAATCGTTTAATCTCTTTTTGATTTTTATTTGAAAGGCTTATGTCTGTTTCTGGTACATCTTTAAGATATCAAAGAACCTTACAAGATTCTGATGGATTGAGTGACTCGAGCACACTTTCTTGCTCTCCGCCCGAAAATTTAGACCCCTTACTTCGACAATACGAATCTCCCCGACGAGAACCCGAGGCTTTTATCCACGAAGTGTTTTGTCATTACCGGATGAATCCGATGATTGTAGATTTTACCGATAGCTGCACATCAGAACTCAAAGTTGCGCTGGTCAAAAGAGATCCTAAAAACCTATTTGAGCTTAATGAAAACCATTTTGAAATGTTAAAAAATCGGGAACTTGTCGATGCGATTTTTTCTAATTCATTTGGAAAAAAACTTGATCTGATTGAAAGGGCCGGACCCGACTACTCTATAACAACTTTCTTCAAAATCGCCCTTTTTCGACTTTTCCATGGTCGAGAATACAACAAGCTCAAAGGGAGACCCTTTCCAGGGCCGCCAGATTTTTTAAGTCATAAACATTATCTCGATTTCCGTTGCTATCACATTCTTCCGACCAATCCCGAACTGAGAATTTCCCGGTTAGCCGAGGGGCTTATCGAAAAAGCTCTCCCCCCCTCCAAAGCCCTGGCCATCTCTACCTTAAGGGTTCTAGGAGACACGTTTGAAAAGGGGCGGTCTAATTTAAGTGGTTCAAGATAAGGTTAATGTAAATTAATTTATAAAATATCCTCTCTTTTGGTATAGGAAGGATATGCAGTCCCTTGCCCCCTTTTTACACCCAAATGGAATCGTTTTTGTAGGAGCTACCGATAAAGAAGGTAGTGTAGGACGTGCGATTGTCGAAAATCTTTTAAATTTTGAGGGGCGACTTTTTTTTATCAATCCAAAAAGGAATGAGGTGCTAGGTCATCCTTGCCTACAATCGATTGATCAGATTGATCAACCTGTTGATTTAGCCGTAATCGCCATTAAAGCTGAATACGTACCTCAAACCCTCATAGATCTGGGTAAGAAAAAAATACAAAGTGTCATCATCATTTCTGCTGGTTTTAAAGAGGCGGGGCAAGAAGGGATAGAGCTTGAAAATCGGATCTTAAAAATTGCGAAAGATTACCACATACGGATCATCGGACCCAATTGCCTAGGGGTTATGTCCCCCTATTCAAATATGAATGCAACTTTTGCCAAAACGATGGCTCTTGCGGGTGGGGTTGGCTTTATAAGCCAATCGGGTGCAATGTGCACCTCTATGCTCGATTATGCTAATGACATAGGTGTAGGCTTTAGTGCTTTTATCTCCGTTGGATCCATGTCAGATATCGAATTTAAGGACTGCATAGAATATCTAGCAAACGACCCTAAAACCCACACTATCTTTCTTTATATGGAGACCATTGGGGACACAAATGGGTTTATTCGCATCTGCCAAAAAGCCTCTTTCAAAAAGCCAATTATCGCAATAAAGCCAGGCCGAAGTGAAGCAGCCAGAAAAGCTGCAGCATCCCACACAGGTTCTTTAGTAGGTTCAGATACTGCCGTAGAAGCTATCTTTGACAAAGGGCATGTTTTAAGAGCTGATACTATGGAGGAATTTTTTGATCTATTTACTTTTTATGCTCTTGAGGAGATCCCTTTAGGTGATCGGATAGGGATTATAACTAATGCAGGCGGTATGGGTGTTTTGACCACCGATGCGATTGAGGTTAACGGAGCAAAAGCTTTAGCTCCCATAGACGTGTTGGGTGATGCAACCGAATTAGACTACATCAAGGCTTGGGATGAGCTTAAGGACACCCATTCTATTGATGCCCTGATTGTCATCGCTTCCCCACAATCGATGACAGATTTTGTGAAAATCGCAGAATTTACAACCCAAATAAAAGGAAAAATTCCAGTTTGCGCAAGTTTTGTGGGAAAAAAACAAACTCTTGAAGGCGAACAAGTTTTAAAAAAGCAACTGATCCCCCACTACCCCACTCCAGATCGGGCAGCAAAAGTGTTGACACGAGTGATCGGATTGAAAAAAAAGATTGAAAAAGCCATGCAAATTCCCTCTCTTTTAGATCAGCCTTTGCCAAAAAAAATACGACTTCCTGAAACACACGGACGGACTTTATTGACTGAATATGAATCAAAAAGTTTGTTAGAAAAATCGGGTCTACCTGTAGTCAAAACTTTGCTTGCCTCCACTGAAGAAGAGGCCATTTTGGCGGCCCAACAAATCGGATTTCCCTGCGTTGTAAAACTCAACTCTACAACAATCACCCATAAATCAGATGTAGGTGGAGTAAAACTCAATCTCCAATCTGTTGAGGAGGTTGCAAACGCCTTTAGGGACATGGAATTGAATATTCGTAAAGGGTTTGAAGGGGTGACCGTTCAAAAAATGAGCAATTTAAAAGGTTCTATAGAACTTTTATTTGGAATGATTCTCGATCCCACTTCGGGCCCTCTTATTTCATTTGGCTCGGGAGGAATCGCTGTTGAGCTCTATAAAGATGTTGTTTTTGCAATACCTCCCCTTTCCATGGAAGAGGCATTGGATCTTTTTGAAAAAACAAAAATTGATCATGCTCTCACAGGGTATCGTAATCTGGGCCCAATTGACAAAAAAGCTTTAGCAAAATTTTTTAGCGCTTTTTCTTCTTTTATCGCCTCAATGCCCGAAATTGAGGAATTGGATATCAACCCAATCATAGCAAATAAAAATGAAATTGTTATTTTAGATGCCAGAATAGTTTTGAAAAGCCATTAAAACCTCTTTCTTACAACACAAAAAAAGGGGCTTTTCCCTATACTGTCTAACAACAACAGTTTTCTAGAACAATTTATGTCAAAAAAAAGCATTGGATGGGAACAGGGGGCCAAATGGTACGATCAATTAGTCGGGGATGCGGGCCACTATTACCATCAAGAGGTGATTGTCCCTTTTTTAAAAACCTGGTTTAAAGAAAAAAAAGGGCGCCTTGCAGATTTAGGTTGTGGGCAGGCTTTTTTTGCATCTCAACTTCCTAAAGATTGGACTTATACCGGTTTTGATGCTTCTAAATCGCTGATACAAGCAGCCAAGGTCAAGGGGATAAAAGATTGCGTCGTACATGATCTGCATGAACCGTTTGAAAAAGCTCCTCATGATTTTGATGTAGCATTATTTCTCCTCTCCCTTCAAGACATGCAGTATCCTGATAAAGCAATATCTAATGCTGCTAAGCTTCTCAAAAAAGAAAAAGAGCTTTGGATAGTTTTAAACCACCCATGCTACAGAATACCACGCCAATCGGGCTGGGGTGTAGATGAATCAAAAAAAACTCAGTATCGTAAAATCGAATCCTACATGAGTGAAAATCTGATCCCTATCGAAATCCACCCTTCAAAACAGCAAACTAAAAAAGTTTTCCATCATCATTTTTCACTAACCCTTTTAACAAAGTGGCTATCGCAAAGCGGTTTTTATATAGCCCAAATCGAAGAACTTGTTTCCAATAAAGTTAGTACCGGATCCAAATCTTCGATGGAAAATCGATCCCGAAATGAATTCCCCCTATTTATGTGTTTAAAATGTATCAAGTGTCATTAGAGGCTCTTGAAGTTCTAAACCTAGACGAAATTTTGGGATTATTCTCTTTACTTTAAGGGAGTTAGTGTTGTAGAACATTCCCTATGTGTGGCATTTTCGGTATTTGCGGTACAATTTCAAAATCGAGTGTAAATCAATGTATAGAGGGCCTTAAAAAGCTTGAGTACAGAGGATATGACTCGTCTGGTATCGCACTATTAGACGAAGGTGGAATCCAAGTAGTTCGTAGTACCGGTAAAGTCGAGGCACTCGAAAAAAAATTAAATCACCTTAAAGATAAAAAAACCATCTCCATAGCGCATACCCGTTGGGCGACGCATGGTGGTGTTGTTGAAATAAATGCACACCCCCATTTGGATGAAGAGGGGTCACTAGCGCTCGTTCATAATGGCATTATAGAAAATTTCTACGAGATAAAAGAGCGACTTCAATCAGAAGGGGTCAGGTTTTCCTCACAAACAGATACCGAAGTGATTGCCCATCTGTTTGGAAAGCTATACACAAACGATCTTCTGACTACTACTTCTTCAGTGATTCAGCAATTAGAGGGTGCTTTTGCAATCGCATGCATCCACAAAAATCATCCTGATACACTTCTTGTGACTACACGAGATAAACCTCTAATCATTGCTGTTGAGCCCCAATCGGGTCAAATCCTTGTAGCTTCTGATCTTAATGCCCTATATGAAGGTGAATTTGAAATTTTTTATCTTCAGGATAACCAGATTGCCCTCATTGAACAAAACAAGATCCGTCTGTTCAACAAAGATCTTATACCCCTTAACCCCAATTTTGAACCGGTAAAAATAGAGAACACGCCCCATTTTAAAGGGGAATTCGCCCACTTCATGCTCAAAGAGATTTATGAGCAGCCCAGTGCAATCAGGAGAACTCTTGAGGGACGGTATGATATTGAACTCAACCGCATTCTTTTGAATCTGCCAAAATCTTTTGATGAAGTGTCCAAAAAGGTTCAAAAAGTAATTTTTTTAGGTTGTGGCACGTCCTACCACGCAGGCTGCATCACAGCCCATTTTTTGGAAGAATTTGTTAAAATTGAGGCTCAAGCAGAGATTGCCTCTGAATTCAGGTACAGTGAACCCTTAATCAACCCCGATACCCTAGTGATTGCAATCTCCCAATCCGGGGAAACAGCAGACACAATTGGGGCTATTCGTGAGGCTAAAAACCATCGTGCCAAAATCCTATCGATTACGAATGTTGCAAATTCTTCAATCATCCGCGAATCGGATTATTACCTTTTGACTCAGGCGGGCCCCGAAATCAGTGTCTGCTCCACCAAAGCTTTTACAAGCCAGCTGACTCTTTTATATCTAGTCACCCTGTATATTTATCAAATTCGTAACCAAGGCCTATCCTCTCATCCAAATTGGCTGAAAGCTCTAAGAATGCTTCCTGCACAAGTCGAATCAGTTTTACAAAAAAAAGGGGAAATACAGGGTTTAGCAAAAAAAACGGTGAATTTTGAGAAGGTACTTTTTATTGGCCGTCAGTACATGTACTACACAGCTCTAGAGTCCTCTTTGAAGCTTAAAGAGATTAGTTACTTATTTACTCTTTGCTATCCAGCCGGAGAATTAAAACACGGCCCCTTGGCTCTAATTGATGAAAAAACCCTTACAATAGCTCTACTTGGACATCAACCTACATTTGCAAAAACATGCTCTAATATTCAGGAAGTTCAGGCACGTAAAGGGCCTGTTTTAGCCCTCTACAACAAAAGTCAACACCTTGAGCAGATTCAACCAGAGTATTCCTTTTTAATTGATCAAGAGATTTTAGAACCATTTAAGCCTATCCTTTACGCGGTTGTTTTACAACTTTATGCATATTATATCGCTCTTGAAAAAGAGACCGATATTGATTATCCAAAAAATCTCGCTAAGTCTGTTACGGTGGAGTAATCTCGATAAAAAAAAACGATCTGAAACCCCGCTTTCTTTAAACGCTTGACACATCGATCATCAAGGCGCTAACAGATATCTTATGGGTGTAAAAAATTCCAAACTCCGCAGGACAATAAAGGTATTTATCATATGCGCCTTTTTTATCCTTGCGTTTCTTGGAATAACCCCTTTTTTAGTACCTAGGATCTATGTAGAATATCTCATTTCCCAATCTGTTGGTGGAAAAGTTTATATTGAAGACATCAGCTTACGCCCTTTTGGAGGTCAGACTTTAAAAAACATCCAGATTGAATCACATCATTTTCAAATTTCCATCGATTGTATCGAAACTAAATCGAGTTTTTGGTGGGCTCTTCTTTTTCCTTTAAAAACTTTAGTTTTGGTAGAAAAACCCCAAGTTACTTTTTTTTCTACCTCCTTAGGAAAACAATCAGAGGATAGCGATATTGATTTAGATTGGGTGCACACCCCCCTTCTCGAGATACAGCAGGGAAGTTTTCGGTTTGAAGAGACTCTAGCCGATTCAATTCAGGGCCTTTTCCAGTTAAAAAAAGGTTCTATTTTTTCGTCAATTCATCTGCAAATTTTAAAAAACAATAAAACTGGCATTCTAAAATCTTCAGTTGATTGTAATTTTAAACAAAATCTTTTTAAAAACCTGGATCATTTCTTAGAAAATATCAAAAAAGTAGATGGTCACATAGAGTTTTTTTTTGACTCATTTCCCCTGAACTGGTCCGCTCTTTTATCGAGCTGCCTAGGGAATCAGATAGATGGGCTTTTCAAATTGGATTTCAAGGACTCCTTCATTGGTATTTTTGATCTATCTTCACCTTTTTTAAAGATAGACATGCGGTTCAACAAGGATTTGGAGTCGTTAGAGTTTACCCGTCCATCCTCCTTTCAATACTTGCTGACAAACTCTTTGCCTGCCTATTATGCACAAAATTTTTCAATAGCAGGTTCAGCTTCTATTCTTGGTAATTTTAAAACAACCGATGATTGGTCGATTCAGCTTAGTAACAGCTTAAAAATTCTATCCCCTGTAGGGAAAAACTTGACCATCCAATCGATGACTTGTGACCACAAAAACAAGGATACTTCCTTTGTGGCTAAGCTTGCTCAACCTGGCACAAAAGGTTCTATTACATTGAATTCTAAAAAAGGGGATCTCGAATTTGAGTGTAAAAATATCTCTACTTTATGGGGCACCTTAAATAAACATACCGAAAGGTTGGTACAAGCAGGTCCTCTTCTGCAGGCAAAAGGGGGCCTTAGAGGAAACATTCTCGATTTTGAAATCAGTGCCGATCGACTAAACATACCCTCTACCTCTTTAAAAATCGCCAAAGACGAAGTATCCCTTCTTAAGCCAACGAGAATCGATTCCTTTTTAGGAAACTATCAAATAGATCATTTTCTTTATCGTGATGAGGACATCGCCCTTTCTGTCAAAGGTGGTGGATCCGACTTTAAATGGGAGGATGAATTCTATAAAGTACAAGTAAAGTTACAAGAGTTGATTTTAGAAAAAAAATGGGGATCAAAATTAAGCGGCTCGTTTCATCTATTCTATAGTGATCTTAGTACTCCTTTGAAAGATGAGCTGTCCGATCGTGGAGAATTGCGAGGCCTAATTGATGGATCTGTAAAAAAATGGGAAATAAAGAATTTAGAGATTGTCAGTGAAAAATTAAAAGGGGTTACATCCTTTGAGATTGAGGATAGTTTTGATGAAATTGCATCTATAAGTAAGTCTGAAATTGAATTTAGATCAAAACAGGGATTTGTTTTTAAGGGTGTCATCCCCTCATATAAATGGGAAAAAAAGGAATCTTTTGAGTGTTCTGCCGACTTAAAACTAGAAAAATCGATTCTTGAGAAACACCCTATCGAGATTGAAGGGGGTAATGTTTTTTTTGAATTGAAAAGAAAAAAAGATCGCCTGGATTTTCTTTTTTCTTTGTACGGGTCATTTCAATCTGAAGAAAAGATTCCAGGGAACCTTAGCGCAAAAGGGGGAATAAAGCTGGATAGTAAGGATCTTATTTCTTCCTCTATTGATCTAGACGGTAAGAATCTACCGGTCAATCTTTTGTTTCCAGCCTTTAGCCCCATCCTAGGATCCTATATGGATGCCCAAATGGATATAAAGGGGAAAAAAAACCTGAAAGGCTTTGTAAAATTTAAAAATCAGTTCGTAAAAGCAGACCTTTGCGGCACAGTCACAAAAGAAGGGTTTAGTCTATCTGATAGCAAGGATTACTCCAAAATAGAGTACTCACTTGCCGCTTTGAAGACGCAACCTATGTTGGAAAGTATAGGGCTTCATTTAGAAAGATCGGGTAGCATACACATTGTATGTCAATCCCTTTTCTACCCTTTTGACCAAGATAATAGAAAAATGGAATTTGTTGGCTCAATTGAAGGTCAACAAATACTCTTTTCAAATACAGGCACAAATACTTCAGGGGAAATAGAATCTTTTAAAGCCCAAGTAGACAAAAGAAGCTTGGGCCCACTCCACATGAACTTAGACGCAAAATCAGGTTACGCAGCTTCAATCCACAATCATAATGAACCTAGAGATTCAAATTTTACCCTGCGGTGGGATCCATCCTCCAAAGATTCTTTAAGCGCACACGCTAAATTTCAAAATTTTCCCATGGCAGATCTATATAATTTAGGTGTTCTGCTAAATGGTACTGCCTTTATCGATGTCAATCAGGGATTTGGTCGAGCAAGCATACATCTTAAGTCCAACAATTTGATTATGGATGGTGATGGAAAGGTTCAAAATTCTAAACTTTATCTTAGTAATCTTTTTTCTTTAAAATTTAAAAATTTAAAAATAGGAAAAAACCAGATTAAAGATATCGGGCCAATAGAAATATCGATACCCCAAAAAGGGGCTATAATCCCTTTATTTCCTTTAGACCTAAAAAAAATCTTGATACCAAAAATTCACCTACTCCCCTTTATGGTGTCTACAAAAGTTGAAGGAAACACTCAAGCAGTTTTAGGGGCTCTAAATGTCGGAATTAAGGGGTACATTCCCATTTACTGTGTACCCATCTGTTCTGAAAATAATCGATTGAGTTTTGAAAAAAGGCCTGCATCATTAAGTATCGTCGATGGGGTCTGTTATTTAACCCGATTGGATCTTCTTTTAGATCAAAAAATCTGGCTTATTCTGTGGGGATCTACAAATATAGAATCAAAAGACTCAACCTTAATTTTAGGGATACCAGGATCCACTCTCTATCAAACCCTAGGAATTGCCAACTTGAGTGCAAATTTTGTCCTCCCGATCAAATTTTCCCAAAGCCTCAAAAATTTTAGAATCTCTAAACAAGATATCATAACAGCAATCGCATTTTTGACAGCTAAGATTTATGCCCAGCGGATTGCCCCTGAAAAGGGGGAGCTCAATTTGGATTTTCTGGTCGATCAGCAAGGGGTACCCCCCCTAATTTGCCCCCCGTCCTGGTTAAATCGATAGCAAAAAATATTTTTAAAAAAATTGATGTCAAAGATTTTTTTGATCAATCCCTTTCATTTTTATTATTTGCAAAAAAAATATTTCAAAGAGATAGTTTTACAAGTTTTAAAAAAAATTTATATAATATAAGATTGTTTGAGGTTGCCGTTAAGTTTTTGCTTCGGTAAAATACTACTAAAAAAAGAGAACTTTATGTCAGTTGAATTATCAGATTTTTATGGAAGCTCACGCCTACAGGGAAGTGATGTCAGCTTTTGGGTTTCTAAATATGTAGAAGTAGGGGATTTGATAGATCAACATCCAATCAAAGCACGTGTATATCTAATTGGCTTAACCTTAGCCGAAATACCAGCTGAAGTCCTTGGCAATACGGCAAGGCTTGTATATAGATTAGCTTTAGCAACTTTTTATTTAATTTCTATTCCTTTTGTCTCAGGACAAAGGGTAAATCTATTCCAAAATGCATTAGAAAACATTAGGCATGCTATACGCTTTGCTGTACAAATCCCACAAAAACTTGTGCGCATCCCAGTTGTCATAGCTTACCAATTCTTTATAATTATCCAATCGCCTCGTAGATTAAATTCGATAAAAGATCTGCCAGATGATATTCCAGAGCTTTTGCAATACGAAATCTTTGGAGGTCCAAAATCTTTGAATGATTTTTCCGAAAGACATCCTGTTGCAGGGCGATTACTGTCTATTCCTATTTCACTCATAGATGTTACGCTAGAACTGGTTAAATCACCCATTTTGGTCGTTGACAGTGTCGCTAATGCCATTCTCTGTCTGGTTGATCCGAGAGAAAGAACACCGGCTAATGCAAAAAAAGCGCTTAACCATGCAGAAATAGCTCTAAAAGAAGTTTGGAGTATCCCAATAACAGTCCTAGTTGCACCGATAAAGTTTGTGTTACAAACTGGTGCGATTCTAAGGGATCCTACTACCGTGTCTTCCATTCGCCGAACAGACTTTGATGATCTGTAGCTCAGTTTTTTGGCAGCGAAAAACTGCCATGTTTATGGGTAGACGCTTGTCTTCAAACAATTCTTAAATATTCTATCTGATGAAAAAGCCAAACCCAAGCTTTTTTTAAGGCGGCATACAAAATTTATCCCCTTGTTGATCGATGACCGGTTGTTAGACGTAAGATTAGATTCATCTACGACTTATCGATCTTTTAACCATCCCGATAAAGAGTCTAAGCAATAGTAATTTTAGCGTCCAAGTAGACGTCTTGCACCGATTGGATGAGCTTTACCCCGTCCTTGAAAGGCTTTTGAAAAGCCTTACGTCCCATAATCAGACCGCTACCTCCTGCCCTTTTGTTCACAATTGCTGTGTAAATCGCCTCCGAAAAATCCTCTTTTTCATTTTTGGTGGATGCGCCCCCTGAATTGATGAGTGGAATCTTGCCAGAAAAACAATTGAGCACCTGGTAGCGTGTGTAATCAATTGGATGATCTTTGCAAAGATCGGTGTAACATCTAGGATCGGTTTTACCAAATTTTAGAGCATTAAAACCACCATTACATGTAGGGAGCTTTTGCTTGATGATATCGGCCTGAATAGTGCATCCAATATGGCAAGCCTGGGCAGTGAGATCCGCCGCCAAATGATAATCAGTTTCACCTACCTTGAATGCAGGGTTTCTTAAATAGCACCATAAAACAGTTGCCATCCCCAATTCATGTGCATACGCAAATGCATGGGAAATTTCGGTGATTTGACGATTCGATTCGGGTGATCCAAAATAGATCGTCGCTCCCACGGCGGTGGCCCCCATATTATATGCCTCCTTGACAGAACCAAAAAGGACTTGGTCATGTTGATTTGGGTAACTCAGTAACTGATTGTGATTGATTTTGACTAAAAAAGGGATCTTGTGAGCGTATTTACGTGCATACAATCCCAACACACCGTAAGTCGATGCAACAGCATTACAACCTGACTCTAAGGCAAGTTTAATAATCATCTCAGGATCAAAAAAATCCACATTAGGAGCAAATGATGCTCCGGCAGAATGTTCGATACCCTGATCAACCGGCAAAATCGACAAATAACCAGTTCCTCCCAATCTACCGCTAGAAAACATCCTCTCAAGATTGTTTAGAACTTGCTGGCTACGATCCGATTTCACGTAAATCTCTTCCATCCTCTGCTTTGGATGGTGAAAAAGATTCTCCTTATGGATGCTAGGAGTGTAATCCATCAATTTGTCTAGGGTCTTTTCCCCTAACAAACTCTCAATCTCTTTGATATCCATAGATGTTGATGCCTACCGTTGAATTTTGTGTTCAAGATAACAAACAAACCGTTTTTTTGAGGAGGGAAAGTTTGATTTATCACATGCAATTCCAAAAAATAAAATAGTTTAAGAAGTTATTTAAATCTTTTTGAAAGAATTTTCTATCTCTTCTAGGGACTTTCCCTGGGTTTCCGGTAAAAAGCGTAGGGTAAATGCAATAGAAATGATTAAAAAGAAAATAAAAATTCCGTACAAGCCACTAACTCCAACTAAACGGATCAGATCTAAGGTCGTAAAGGCAACAACAGCATTGAAAAATAGGTTAAAAAATGTTGCGATTGTCATAAGTCTTCCGCGAAATTTTTCAGGGTAGATTTCCGCTAGGTATACCCAAACTACGGGACCCATGCTAGTGGCAAATGCTGCAATATAGAGGAGCGTGCCCATTTCAAAATATCCGAAAAGGCTCAAGATCAAACCAAGAATCATCCCAACAGATCCATAAACCAAAAGAGGTTTTCTCCCCAATCGGTCAACAAAATAGATAGCAAAAATCGTCATGATAAAATTTACAACACCAATTCCTACCGACGCAAATAGGGCAATGTCTCTTGATGCAATTCCTTCCTGTAGTAACAAACTAGGTGCGTAGTAAATAATTGCGTTGATTCCGGTAACCTGCTGTAAAGAGGCTAATAAAATACCCAAAATCAGTGGTTTTTTTATCTCGGGTCCAAATGTCATCAGGATATCCGTCTTTCTGGTTGGCTCATGGGTGAAATGGAATTTCTTACTCATGACTGCTCCAAATAATCCAATTGCAGCAATAAAGGCACTTGCTGCATAGGGGCTTCTCCAAGCACCGCTCTCATCAATCAAGTAGTTGCTCAAATAACCAAATAAAATCCCCGTTGTGATCAGTAGCTGGTGTAATGAGACAATTCCACCCCTTTTGTCTTTTTGGCTAATTTCGGCTAAAAACATCGGGGCAACCACAGAGCTTGCGCCGATCGCCACTCCCGATAGTAGCCTTCCTACAATCAACCCATCAATTGTATCAGATAAAGAAAAAAGGACTGCTCCAGAAAAATAAAGGGCGTAACTTATTACCAAAGAATTGCGCCGCCCAAACCAATCTATGAAAGAAGCAACAAATAAAAGACCTATAAAAGAGCCAATCAAAAGGCTACCCACCACAATCTCTTGTTGAAATGAGGTATTTAAAAACGTCTCATCTAAAAAGATTAAGGTTCCAGAGATGACACTAAAATTAAAACCTATTAAGAAAGACGCTATCAAAATAATTAAGTAAATCATAATTCACTAATTATCAGTGACAGTTTTATTTTTAAATATTTTATTAAAATATTTTTAATTTAATTAAAAAGTCTGTTAAAAACTGTCTTTTTAAACTTATAATGGACCTATTTCTTCTAACGCGTCTTTTTGAATACATCTTCCACCAAGAAATTTGGTGTTTTCATACGATAAAAAAGCATGAAATAGTTCTGGATTAGGATCAAAAACCTTAGGCAAAAAAGCTCTATCCCCCTCAAACAAGGGTTTAGTATAAAGATCTTTCAATGAAACAAATTCCAGAGTTCCTTCTGGATTTTCTCCGTGGGGTTCCCCTTCATACTCTTCAACAAGGAAAACGGCGCCTAGCCAGGTCTCCCTTTTTTTACCAAACCCGGACCAGTGGACAAAACCTCTAAGGGAAAATCGGGTAGCTTTGATGTTCGCCTCCTCCATAAGCTCTCGATGCATGCACTCAATAATTGTCTCATTGTCCTCGAGTTTTCCTCCAAGTCCGTTATAAAAGCCCAACTGGTCGTCACTTCTGCGCTTGTGACGATGCACCATCAAAACTGATTGTCGATCTTTTGATAAGACGTAGATCAAAGTTCCTATGATTACAAAACCGTGCATTTTACCTCCTTAAACTGCCATATCGCAAAGTCGCTTGCGGATACTGTAAAGGTTCTCTTTCATTTTTTCTGTTTGAACAAAACCTTTTATGGAGCAGAATTTATCCTCTATCCAGGGTAAAAAAGACTCTAATACCTGTTTTTTTTCTATTTGTGTTGCGAGTGGATCAAAATCTAGGAATAACTTAAAGTGATCAAGCAAAAAGCTAAATTCTGACGGGGTTGTAAAAACTTGGTCGGCCACATCTTTCAAATTAAGACTCAAAACAAAAAACATCACATCCAGTTTTAAACAATCTTTTTTTTCTTGTAATTTAGCAAATTTATACTCTTTTTCCAAAATACCTACATAGGCGTATTGCAAAACGGTAACTGCAATCTGCTCTACCCTGTGGGGATGGAAAACTCGCTTACAGTTTAAAAGTAAACTTCTAAAAGCTATCTCAACATCTGTTCTTAACGTCGAGGCCTCTTTATCTTTATCCATAA
>RGYU01000002.1 GCA_010031885.1 Chlamydiota bacterium
CTAGCTCAAAAAACATTTAGGATTTTTATGCAAATACCTAGTACTTTAAATGCGTCTCAAATCATAGAGAATTTGTTGACACCCACCCACAGCCGTTTGAATGAAATCATCCAAAGGATTGCCAATAGCTCTATTTATCGCCCTACCCTGGAAAAGTAACCAACTGCCGACGCGCAAACAATGGATTTTACTGCATCCCCCAGGATAAAGGGGAAAAATCCCAAAGAAAACCCCTGAGGAATTCCAAGGAAAAGGGCCAAACCTAGGGCACCTAACAAATCCAGTAGGCAAGATAATAACAAAAAGCTCGCAGCAACTCCAACTCCCCTTTCCTTCAATGATGAAGCTAATGTAGCAACAACAAAATATCCGAAAAGATAACCAAATGTTGGTCCAAATAGCCCTTGGCTAAAATTTCTGGCAGTGACTAGAAATGAATGTTCACACGCACCAAAAACTAGAAATAGAATTAAGGCAAAACATGTCCGCCTTGAACCCATGACCCAAGCGATCAGAATCACTAATTGAGGTCTAAGTGCAAGCGGAATCGGATTCATCGGCATAAACAGAGAAATTTTCCCTAAAAAACCAATCAAAAGAGCCAGAAAAAACACTATCACAATTTCCTGAATGGATTGTCTGGTTAAACTAACTGCCTTTTCCATTATTCACCCTCATATTTTGAGAAAACAAGTGATACGTTATGTCCGCCAAATCCAAAAGAATTTTTCATAACGGCACGCATCGTTTTTTGCTGTGCAATATTAGCGGTCAAGTCAAAATCTCCCACCTCATCAATCGGTTCATTTAAATTGATTGTTGGTGGAATTTTACCTGATCGCATCGCCATAATTGCAAGTATAGCTTCAAATGCCCCACTAGCTCCCAAACTATGACCATGCATCGATTTTGTTGAGCTGATATGCAGGGATTTTTCACAACCCTTAAAAACATTTGCAATAGCCATCATCTCGCTAATATCTCCTTGATAAGTCGATGTCGCATGAGCATTGACATATCCAATCTCTTGTGGGCGCATATTTGCGTCTTCTAAGGCCAGTTGCATGGAGCGAATAGCACTTTGAGCTTTGAGGTCCGGTAAAACAATATCATACGCATCGCATGTAGTTGCACCCCCCTTGAATTCAGCTAGAATTGGCGCACCCCGCTTCAGGGCGTGTTCATAGGATTCAACAACCAATACAGCAGCTCCAGAACTCATCACAAAACCGCTGCGCTGTTTATCGAAGGGTCTTGATGCACCCGATGCATCACCTTCCCAACTTGAGAGAGCCCTGCAGGCAAAAAATCCCGAGTATCCTGGGATGCCCATAGCAGCCTCAGATCCCCCTGCAAGGACAAAATCTGCTTTGCCTAACTCTATAAGTTCTTTTGCAGCCAATAGAGCATTGCTTGAAGTAGCACAAGCTGTAGAAATATCGTAGCAGGGCCCTTTAAGACCATATTCAATTGCAACTCTTGCACCCGCCATATTTACAATAGAGTGGGCGATAAAAAAAGGGCTTATTTTATTGTACCCTTCGATCGTGAGGTACATATTATTCTCAATAGTGGAAAGTCCGCCCATCCCCGAACCAATTAAAACAGCCCCCCTTGTTTTATCAATTCTGTCTTCAAAAGGAAACATTGCCGCATTTTCAAGAGCTATTTGTGAGGCAATCAGGGCGTATTTCATGAACGGGTCGAGTCTACGAATCTCTTTTTTTTCAATATTCGGTAGGTACTGTTCAATCGGAACCTCGATGGGGGGGGCGCCGACTGTGCGTTTGAAAGGTTTATCGGGCGGAAAAACTTGGACATCTGTAATTGAGCTGATCCCTTGAACTACCTGTTCGAACACCTCTTCGGTATTGCTTCCGTATGGAGAGACCATCCCTACCCCTGTAATCACAACCCTTTTTTTACTCACTTGGCCTCGATCTTTAAATCTACGATTTTTCCCCCTCTCCAAAGAGCTTCAAGGTCATAAAACTCTCTTGTATCAGGCAGGAGGATATGAACAATCAAGCCAATAAAATCTAGAACAATCCATCTACCATCTTCAAAACCTTCAGAGTAAGTAAGTTTTTCTCCAAGTTGGCGTAATTGATCCTCGACTTCCCTTGCTAAAGATTTAACGTGCTTATCTACATTACCTGTAGCGATGATTACAAAGTCAGATATCCCTGAGACAGATTTGACATCAACGCAAAGGATGTCTGAGCCCTTTTTATCGTATAATGCTTGAGCGACAAGTCGTAGTTTTTCTAGATCCATATGGGCATAGATTATACCGATTTTGTGTTAAATCCGTCTATAATGAATTTGAAATAGAGTTGATTTTTATGTCTTTTTCAACAAAAGCAGATTTGAAATTAGATGTTGTCTTAATCTAAGCCTAAGCTGGTTTTTCCAGATTTGCCTCTAGAGAAAGGTCTTGAATTACTTTTTGGATAAAAGCCTCTTGTGAAATCATTTCAAGGTCAATTTGTTCAAAATAATCAAGCCTTTTAAAAAAAGTGAACTGCCTTTTTGCATAGTTGCGATTTGCCTGTTGCAGCTCTTCAACCATTTTTTCAAAACTCAGCTCCCCCTTCAGGTATTTTAAGGGTTGCTGGTAAGCGATTGCTTTTTTTGCGTTCAGATTTGTTTCTATCCCTTTTCGTACTAAAGCCTCTACTTCCTCCAAAAGGCCATTTTCGCACATAAATTTTGCACGATGGTTGAGTCTTTCATAAAGAACACTTCTTGGTCGATAAATGAAGTAGGCTTTGGGAACAAGTTCTTTCAAGTGACCCGATTTGATTTTCTCTTTGAAATCAGAGACTTTTTTTTGTGTAGTCACCAAAATCTCATTTGCGCGTAAAATTTTATGCCTATCATTTGCGGTAATTGTCTGGGCGTATTTTGGGTCCTTTTTTAATAACAGGGCATAAAGCTCATTTGTGGCCAAAATTTCCAGACGGGCCCGTACGGATGTATTTGAAGGGGGTGTGGTTGCAAGCCCCTCAAATAGGGCTTGAAAATAGAGCCCGGTACCACCGGCAAAAATGGGGAATACTCCCCTCTCTTTCATGTCGACTAGGATCTTTTCAACATGTTGTAAAAACTCTGCGACATTAAATGGAGCGGTAACATCATGTACATCAATCAGGTGGTGGGCTACCCCATCCATTTCTTCAACTGTGGGTTTTGCGGTGCCGATATTCATCCCTCTATAGACCTGGGCAGAATCAACGGTTATGACTTCACCATTAAGCCTTTTGGCAAGTTGAATCGCCATAGCAGTTTTCCCCGCAGCCGTCGGGCCAGCCAAAAAAAGGCAATTATATGGAAATGTATTTTTTGAGTTCACTTTTGGAGGGGGATATTTTTAAAACTTTGTCAAGCCCGGCATAGTGTAAAATGTACTTTAGGTCTTCCGATGGAGATAATAATACCAGCTTTGTTTTTTTTGTGTAAGTGATCAAAATCCTTAAACCGGCACTACTGATGTAATCCAGCTGAGAACAATCAAGGACAATTGCACTCCTATTTTCACTTAAACATTTTTTGAGCTCTTCTTCAAGATATGCGGCATTCGCAAAATCCACACGTCCAATGATTTCGAGGAAAGTTACCCCGTTCTCATCAAAGCGATTGATGCTCATTCTAATCTCCGTTCTAAACTCAAAATCTTAAAAAACTTATTTTAAAGCAAGCGTTAAGATTCAATCTAAGGATTGCCTCACCTGTTTTTTCCAATCAAATTGAATGTAAAGGGAAAAAATGGATGGAAAATTTTAAGCTCGTCGCCCTGTTTTTCCAGAGTTTGCAAAAATCCCATCCCTTTTTTAGATAGATCCAACTTGATCACCTGGTTGATCCCGACAATAGGGACGGTCTTTAAAAAAGCACATAACTGACGTATCCCTTCATCGAGGTGATCTGCATTGAGCTTTACCAATAAAGCTTTTCCCCCTCCTTGCCACCTTAATGCCTGACTAAGACCAAGTAAAATTCCCCTTTTGGGGGGCATTTTTTGGATTGAGGAGAGATCGATCCAAATAAGCTGTTCTTGGTATATCCCCTTCAATTTATTGATGATCTTTAATAAACCAGAGTCTATTTTTTCCCCCAGCTTCCAGTTTTTTTGGTGCCCTAAATAGACAATTGGGACGTTTTTTGGGGTTTGAAATGGGTGTAGGGTAAGGGCAAAACCCTCTGAATTAAGACCTAAATTATGGTAATCCCCAAGCTCAAAGGCGACTTTTTGCATTGAATAGTGAACGTAAATGGATGAAGGGGGATACATTTGAGCCGATAGGGTCCTAAAAAGGGGGTGATGATCACTCTCTTTAACCTCAAAATTGCTAAAAGTCCCTAACCTATGTTTTTTTAGATAAGAGACCAGCCATCTAGGATCCAAAAAGTTAGGGTGTTCACAGCTAAAAAGGATTGAATCAATCTCCTGTTCCAAAGGCTGTAACCTGAAGCCGAAAAAAAACCCTGCGATTGCTAAAGAAAATACCCCCCCTAGAATCAGGATTAAACGCTGGACATAAGACATTCGTGACAAACCTGATCTATAGTTCCTGCACCAATAAATAATAGAATGGAATCCGGCTTTACCAATACGCGTATTTTTTCTGAAAGTTCCTCTCTAGATGTTACCTGAATTTTTAAACTTTCGGCCAACTTTTCAGATGAACCTTCAAAATCATAGGGTTCCATAGCGGCGTAAGTGTCTAGTAAGATCAAAGAATCGGCAATTTTTAGCGCCTCAACAAAATCGGAAAAAAAAATTTTTGTTCTTGTAAACTTATGGGGTTCAAAAATTACAATCAGTTTTTTTTCATATTGCCGCTTCAAGCCCTGAAACGTTACGCTCAATTCTTTAGGGTGGTGGCCGTAATCAAGAAACGTTGGCAAACCCATAAAAGGTTTCATCCTTTCTAGTCGCCGTTTTACGCCTTGGAAAGTAGAAAAGGCCTGCTGTATCAATTCGTGGGGCACCCCCAAACTCCTTGCCATAGCGAAAACAGCAACCGCATTTTTCACCTGGTGAATACCTATGAGAGGAATGTATAAATAATCCAACTGAAACCCGTCACGCCGATCGTAAATGGAAAACTCGGTTCCGTCTTTGAACAATTTCAAATTGAAAGCTTGGATATCCCCTTTTTCTATTCCGTAGCTGACCCCCCTTCCCACCAAACCATGATCCTCATCTTTTGCAAAAAAGAAGAGCTCAGGATTTTTAATTGTCGCCAAAAACTCCGTATATGCACCTTTCAAGCGCTCAAAATCACCCCAAAAATCGAGATGATCCGGATCCACGTTTGTTAAAATAGCCCCTTGAGGATGCAGGCGTAAAAAAGAGGCGTCACTTTCGTCCCCTTCGACAACAAACCCTTTGGTACCGTCCTTTCCATTTAGATTCGAATTTTTTAAAACACCGCCAACACTAAAACCCCAAGTTGGATCATGACTTGTTAAAACATGTGCCAGCAAACTAGAGGTAGATGTTTTGCCATGTGCCCCTACCACAGTTAAAATAGGACAGGTTCCTATGGTTTTTTTTAAAAGGTCTACACGGTGGATTTTGATTTCGGATTTTTTTAATTCGGGATGGTCTAGGGGAATCCTTGAATGAAAGACAGCAGTGCTTGATTTTTCCACATAGTCCGGGCTATGACCTTCAAAAATTTGAGCACCTAAAGATTTTAAAAAGGTTGTCCTCTCATTCAAACTCAGGTCTGAACCACTCACAGGGATATTTCTAGATAGCAAAATGCTTGCAAGCGAGCTCATCCCTATACCGCCTATTCCAATGAAATGATATCGCTCCACTTTAACCCTTTTTGCATTCGGTTTTCCCCTTTTCTTTGTAAATTCAAGATACGAAAAAATTCGGGGATTATTTCATTTTTTTTCTCTTCCAAAACAATTGTACCAATACCACCATTATTTAAAAAATTTACCCCATTATCCAACTGATGTAAGTTTGCCCCCTCAAATGGTATAATCAGTGTGGCGACTTGGTAATGCAGCAGTTCTTTTAAAGAGGAAGCACCGGCTCTGGAGATAGCTGCATCTGCTATCGTCATCGCACGATCTAAACTAGAAGAAAAAGTCTCGACAAACGCAAGTATTTTATGTTTTTGGTAGAGATCTTTGAAGACGGCAGGATCATTTTTAGGCCCAACAAAATGGATAATTTGAAAGTCGACAAAAACCGCCGCGTGCTCAAGCACAAAATCATTAATAAATTTAGATCCGCTTGAGCCTCCTAAAATAAGTACAACTTTCTTTTCAGGGGTGAGCCCAAAAAAGCGGTAGCATTCGGCAGAATCATACGATTTCAAATCTGGGCTCATGATTATGCCCCTATTGGGATATTGCAAGGCTAAAGATTCCTCATAGCAAAGAATCTTATGAGCAAAGAATGAAAAAAATCGATTTGTCTTACCCATTTTTGCGTTCGGTTCAAAAACCCAAATCGGTTTGCCTAATAAAAGGGCAACAATAGTTGCAGGAAAACTGTGAAAACTTCCAAAACAAATGACAATTTTTGGGTTTTTTTGTTGAAATGCAACGAATGCATCCCAGCAAGATTTCAGTAGATGAAAAATTTTTTTTGCCCCATTTAAAGAGACTATTTGCAAATCACTAAGTTGTAAAAAAGGGGAATCTTTTAAACCGATTCCGATCAAAAAAATCCGATCTTTAGCGACCTTAGCAGCCTGAATTGCAGGATTGAGGTGGCCAAATGTACCCCCTACACTGAGTGCAATTTGTTGATTCCACGACATCTAAATTCCTCAATTTCGATCAAAACACCAATTAAAATTGCATTTGCTATCAAAGATGATCCCCCCTGACTCATTAATGGGAGGCTTGTTCCTTTGCTCGGTAATAATCCAGACACAATTCCCATATTCAAAAAAGCCTGAATAGCAAAAACATAACTCAATGCAGCAGCGAGAAAGAAAGCCTGCTTGTCATTAGATCTCAATGCCACCACAAATCCTAAAAAAGAGATGCTTGTATAGATCAGAATTAAAAATACAATCCCGATTAAACCAAATTCTTCTGCAAAAATTGCGAGGATGTAGTCACTTCTTGCCTCAGGTAAATAGTTGTATTTTTGCAGGCTCTGTCCAAGACCTTTCCCATGAAGGCCCCCAGAACCTGCTGCAATTTTAGCTTGGTAAGGTTGGTGACCTTTTCCCAAAATATCGACCTCAGGATCCATATAAATTTGGATCCTATTCTGCACGTGGGGCATTTTTGAAGCGAAAACAACACCGATAGAGATGAAAATAAGGATTGGAACCAACCAAAATCTAAAAGGGACACCCGTCAAAAATAAAAGCACAATCAGAGTCGAAACTAAAATCAATGCGGTACCATTATCAGGTTCAATCATGATAAAAAAAATAGGAATAACAAGAACGAAAAGCACCTCTAAAAATCTTTTCAAAGAGGATAAATTACCCCTTTTATCAAGATACCAAAGGTAAAAAAAAGGGAGAATTACCTTCATGATCTCAGAAGGCTGAAAGGTCAGGCCAAAAAGCTTAATCCATCTTTTTGCCCCATTGATCGTGCAGCCAATTACAGGAAAAAATACCAACAATAAAAGGATCACAAACACCACAAATAAGGGGAGAGCATTCTCCAAAAGCTTTTTGTGTCCTACACGATAGACAACACAGGCTATTAATGCTCCCAAAAGTCCGTAACTTGCTTGCTTGAGGAGGGAATCAATCAATCCAAATTCATGCAAACGATCCAACAATTCCCCTGATGTTGTATTGTAGACCATAACAAGTCCTAGCGAGAATACAATCAGAGTTAAGTTAATCAGAAGCTTTGAGATCAGGCTCATTGGATCCTTAGTTGATCACCAGGTTTTAACCGTTTAGCCTTTTCCTCATCGAGATTATTCAAACGGAGCAACTCATCGACTTTCATGTGATTTTTCATGGCAATCGTCCAAGGATTATCGCCATTTTTTACGGTGTAGTACTTTTCCTGCCCTTTTTTCGCCCCTTTAGCCAATTTGAGGACTTGGCCGATTTGTAAGCGTGAGTCGATTAAATGGTTCGTGCGCATGATTTCTTCTACACTAAGACCGTAGCTCCTTGCAATCTTGTCTAATGTGTCTCCTGCACGCACAATGATATCTTGGGGTATATTTTTGCTGATAGGGCTAGCTGGATCTTGTGCTACAGGCTCTTCTTTGACCTTAACAGCCTTGTCAATGTCGGGCTTTTCTTCAAAAAGATGGGTTTGTGTCAATTTCATAAGCAATTGATCCACCTCATCGACCCCCTCTTTTTTCCCCCCATCTAACTTTTGAGCGGATTGAACTACGACCTCCTCTTTCAAGGCTTGAGGAAGCGTATCATTTTGCCGTCCGGTAAAAAACACAAAAAATAACAGGATGCAATTCATCAGAACTGTGACTAAGATAGCATCTTTTTTTCCCATTCTATCCTCTGCTTAAACGACTCCCCTCGATGTGCGTAGGAGTTAAATTGATCATAACTTGCAAACCCGGGTGACAACAAAAGATCGCCATCCCCCTTGAGCCCCACTTTAACCGCTATTTCTAAAGTGCTGCAACGCACTACCTCTACAACGGGCTGAAATATTTTGTGGATTTCTTCCATCGTCTCACCAATCGCTAAAATCCGCACCAGGGGCGCTTTTGAGAAAGATTCCAAAAAATTCTCCAGAGTTTCCCCTTTGGATTTGCCCCCAAAAATTAATTGAACAGGTCTTTGCATTTTTTGGAGCGCATATAGCGTAGAGCTTAATGTAGTTGACTTAGAATCATTGTAAATTTTTTTTCCAAAAAAGTCTCCAAGATATTCTAATCTGTGGGGTAAATTTTGGTAAGTATTTAATGCTGCTAAAATTTTAGCACGATCAATAGAGAACAATTTTCCAATCTCTGTAAAAATTTCTAGCGCTTCTTTATCAGGTCCCAAAGCCAATCCATCAGGTTTCAAAAGATTAAAAATTCTCATTTTGGTCCTTTTATACCTCTCCATAGTTTCATATCGATCCAAATGATTGGGTTGAATATTTAAAAGGACGGCTACGTCTAAAACTTTTTCATGGGTCGTTTCTAGCTGCTGGGCACTAAGTTCAACTACTGCAACTTCCAAAGGTGTATCTAAAATGGAGCTTAAAGGAATCTCATTGTTGCCTAAAGCTTTAGCATGATATCCATACGTTTTTAAAATATGCTCAAGTTGCATGACAAACGTTGATTTGCCATTAGAGCCTGTCACTGCAATGATCCGTTTTGCACAAATATGTTTCAATGCCAGGTCTATTTCTGAATAGACAGGTATTTTTTTTTGCCTGGCCTCTACAATCTTAGAGTGATCAAGACTAAAACCAGGTGAGACAATTACCTCACTAATCTCTTCAAAATGGACAGGAGTAGGAAAACAGTCATCGTATGTTACGGGATGAATTCCTTTCGATACAAAAAAGCGGAAAGCAGCTTTCCCGCTTCTCCCAAGTCCTAAAATAAGGGGCCTATACATAATATTTAGCTAACAAATGGATCATCATGCCAACAAAACCAAAAGCAATTTGGATGCCTGCAAATTTTTTTACAATATACTGTTCGCTTTGACCCTTAAACTGGTAATGGTGATGCAGCGGAGCACAGGCAAAAATACGCTTTTTTGTCCTTTTAAAATAAAAGACTTGCAACATCACAGACAACGTTTCTACAACAAACATCCCACCAAAAAAAATCAACAGAAGCTCTTGGTGTAAATAAACAGCAAAACCGGCTATCAATCCACCCAAAGGCAAAGAACCTACATCTCCCATAAAAATCTGTGCCGGCTTTTTATTGAAAAGAAAAAAAGCCAATAAAGAACCTATAAGGGCCAACATTAGGTAATGAAGTGTAGGTTCTTTAAAATTCCAACCCATGACTGTCATAAAAAAAAGGGTAATCAAACTCAAGGAGCTAGCAAGTCCATCCATTCCGTCAGTAAGATTAACCGCGTTAGATGTACCTACCATGATGAATGTTAAGAAAAACCCAAATCCTAATAACATACCCCAAGATTGGGTAAACACAATCTTACCTAAAAAGGGGACGTGAAAAGAATCTAAAGCTCCTGACTTTATTGCTAAAGACAAAAAAACTACAGAAGCGGCCACTTGGCCCAGCGATTTAGCCCTGGCTGATATCCCTTTTGAGGTTTTTGTAATTTTAAATAAATCGTCTAAAAATCCGACTACGCCCAAGATCAAGGCCAATAAAGAAAATTCCATATAGGTTCTAGAAATTGTCCCTAAAAAAGGGGGTACAACCAAAAAAGGGACTAAGATAAATACTATACCCCCAAAAGAGGGTGTTTTTTCCTTTATCTCCTTTGTGTTCCCATCGATGATATGATCCACATGACCTTTAGAGCGGATGTTTTTTTTCTTTAGCCACTGAATCCATAGAGGGAAGAGGCAAAATGGGATGAAAAAAGAAAGCAACAGAACAAGTATATTTAAGCTCATGACATCGTTTGTTGTAACCATGGTTTCAGCTCCCATAATCGGTTCAAATTAGATCCTTTTACCATCACAAGGTCCTGTGGGATTATGTGTTGTGATAAAAGAGGTTTAAGCTCCTCGATATTCTCAGCGTAAAAAACCCTTTTTTGAGCCTTTTTTAACTCATCAAAAAGGATTTTAGCCCCCTTGCCAACGACAAATCCGATGTCCATTTTATTCTCAAGCTCATGTGCAATCTTTTTATGATAAAAATTGGAAAGAGCCCCAAGACTTGCCATTTGCCCAATAATAGCTATTTTTCTGCGCTCCAATCCCTGGTAGCGGGTAGCTGAAAAAAATTGTATCATACTTGTGGGATTGGAATTGTAACAATCCATTACAACAATCCCTTTCGGATAATGAAATTCTTCTAGCCGATTTTCCACAACGGGAATTTGAATCTTTTTTATAGGGCCAAGATTTAGGATATCTAGCACTTTATTGCATAAATCTTTTAAATCATCAAACAACTCATCCTGGGTGTTGCCGTAATAAATGACGCTTTTTCCCTCTAAAGAGAAAAATTTTAGATAAGGTTTCACGCTATGATGTAAAAACACCCATTTTGTCTCAACGGGATCGATGATTTTTCCCTTTTCTTTTGCTATGTTTTCTAGCGTGTGAAGCGTCTCCAGGTGTGCCGGGGCGATTCGTGTAATGATGGCAATCCGGGGTTTTACAATCTTTACCAATCGATCCATATCGGTAAAATTCTCTATTCCCATTTCAATGACAGCAAACGGTTCATTTTGATAGGAGTTGAGTATTCCTAGCGGGATACCCGTCTGTGAATTAGCATTTTTATAACTTCGATAACAGGGAGCAAACATTTGAATGGTGTCGGCTAAAGTCTCTTTGGTAGTGGTTTTTGCAAAAGAGCCTGTGATTCCAATCGTTAATGGTTGTAGCTCATGGAGTTTATTTTTTGCTAGAGAATGAAGCATTTCTAGAGGCGAGGGCACAAAAAAAAGTTCCAAACCGAAGCAGGGCCCATTGTAGTCTTTCTCTACGTAGGCTTTTTTTGCACCTTTATGGCTTACCTCCTCTAAAAAGAGATGACCGTCAGTCTGGTTTCCTTTTAAAGCAAAAAAAATCCCGTTGGGTTCAACTAGGCGGCTGTCTACCGCACAAAAGGGAGTTCGCATATTCGCCTTTAAGGTACCCCTTTTTTTTATATAAAACAAGCGATCCCTAGAAGGGACTAAATAGATAAATTTACGTTTCATTTTTTTATTAGTTTGTATGAAAAATAGCCCTTAAACGTTCTTGGATTCAAATAAAAAAGGGAATTGCACCAAATCCTTAAAAACTTTATTGAAAAGGAAAAATTAATCAGAAGTTTCTCATGGAAAATGGCAAAAAAAGGATTGTTCTTGTAACAGGAGCGGGTGGTAGAATTGGTAAATCTATCATTCAAAAGATTGCCGATCAGTATAAAGTGATAGGATTTGACCGCTCCAGCGCAATTTTTTATTCTGAAGATGAGGAAATTATTCCCTTAGACGTCTCAAATCGTGAGTCAATGATTTCTACGTTTCACAACATTGAGTCTAAGTACGGAAAAAAAATCCATTGTGTGATTCATTTGGCAGCCTACTACAGTTTTGAAGGTGATAACTCCTTTAAAAAATATCAAAAGATTACCATTGAGGGTACACGCCTTTTGCTGCAACTTCTACAAAGTTTTGAAGTTGACCAGTTTATTTTTTCCAGCACCATGCTTGTTCACAAGGAGACACCCGTCGGGAAAAAAATTCATGAGGAAGATCCTTTATGCCCCTATTGGAACTATCCCAAATCCAAAATCATTACTGAACAGGTGATCCAAGAGGAGCGCGGATCCATCAAACAGGTCACCATCATTCGAATGTCAGGAATCTACGATGACAAATTCCATTCCATCCCCCTTTCTACGCAACTTCAAAGGGTTATGGAGAAGCAATTTTTGGCCTTTTTTTACCCTGGAAAGAGGACTCACGGAAACCCCTACCTCCATATGGATGACCTTGTCCATCTAATTTATCTTTGTATTGAAAAAGCAAAATCGCTCCCCCCATTCCTTACTTTGCTCGCATCCGAAGACAAATCCTTTTCATACATCGAGCTTCATCAGAGGATGAGCAAAGCACTTTTTGGATTTACCCTTCCTCTAATCTGGGTTCCTAAATTTGCAGCAAAAATCGGCTCTTTTTTTCTTATGAACTCTTTCATTAAGCCATTTATGATTGATATTGCTGACCTACACTATGATTGTGATTGTTCCAAAGCTAAGACCTTATTGGGTTGGAGAGCTGAACACTCCCTTGATAAAAATTTGGAATCGCTTGTGATGTGGGCAAAAAACAACAAACAAGATTTTTACAGAGAAAACAACCTGATTGTTCCTCATAGTTTAGAAAAAGAATGGAGTCGGCTTGATGCTCAAAAAAAACCTAATCGTTAACGAAGAACGTCATCGCCTCTGGTACTTTTTTGTCACACTTTTCTTGGGATTTTGGCTTTTATTTACAGTCGATATGCTTGGAATTGATCAAGAAGTGATTTTACTTAGTGACCGAATCTGTGGAATTCTTGTCGTTATTTTTTCTTTAATGTCTTTGCGAAGTTGCCCCTATTCTCCCTGGGTGATTACATTTGTTGGAGTTTATCTACAGCTTGCCCCTTTACTTTTTTGGGCAAAACAACCCCAGGCTTACCTCAATGACACTGTATCGGGAATTTTATGCATCCTATTTGCAATTGTATTGCCGGGTCTAAAGGGGATTCAAGATAAAGATGAAGGGCAAATACCTAAAGGCTGGTCTTATAACCCCTCATCCTGGGTGCAACGATTTCCAATACTTGTTTTTGGAACTATTGGATGGTTTGCAGCAAGGCTTATGTGTGCCTATCAGCTAGGGTATATCGATTACATCTATGATCCTTTTTTTGTCGGTGGAACAGTAAAAGTTATCACCTCAAAAGTATCACAAGAATTTCCACTCCCCGATGCGGGTCTTGGAGCTCTTGCCTATTCGCTGGAAGTTTTACTGGGACTTAAAGGGCGCACCGCTAGATGGCGAACGATGCCTTGGCTGGTAGTTGGATTTTCTTTTTTAGTTGTACCTTTGGGACTTGTTAGCATCATCCTGGTCATTTTACAGCCCCTGCTCGTGGGTGCATGGTGTAGCCTTTGTTTGCTTGCAGCATTTTGCATGCTACTCATGTGCATGCTAACCCTTGATGAAGTCGTCGCCGTAAGCCAATTGCTCTATAAAGCCTATAAAGAGAAACACTTTTTTAGAACCTTTTTTATGGGAACCTACCCTGATGGGGTGAGTGATGACCCACAAACAGAAAAATTCCCTCCAGCACCTTTCGAATTTTTCAAAGAGATGCTTCGAGGCGTTTCGTTTCAACCCTACCTGGTTGGTTCAACCTTTTCAGGCATGTTTTTTATGCTATCCCCTTTCCTCTTTGGAGTGGGTGGGCTTATGAGCGATTTATGTCACACTTTTGGCGCTTTAATAGTTGTTATTTCCATTCTTAGTATGGCCGAAGTGGGCCGAGTCATTCGAAAAATCAACCACGTATTTGCAGTTGTCTTAGTGATTGGCACCTTATTTTCCGAAACCGATTTGATTACCAAAGGTATTTTAATTCTAGCTTCCATTTTGGTAAGCTTTTTAAGTGTACCCGAGGGAGAGCTCAAGGAGAGCTACGGCTTTTGGGGTTAAAAATTTTAAAAAATGGTACACCTCTTTGCTTAAAGCATCGGGTGTATTCATTTTACGATGCCTTTTTTTTTGCGAGTTTTTTTTAAGGACAAAAAAAGAGATCATCCGTTAATATCTACACCAATTCCATTGTGTAAAAACGAAAAAAGTTTTTCCTTACCTCAAAAATCTTAAAAAAGTTTTTGAAAATGGAGGTGTAGCCAAGCGGTAAGGCAGAGGTCTGCAAAACCTCCATGCGCCGGTTCAAATCCGGCCACCTCCTTTCAATACAAAAACTTTTTTTGCTTTGATCATCTGTTTGTTGCTAATCTTTTGAAAAATTGAGGATGCGTCATGCTCTATCTAGTAGCAACCCCCATCGGAAACCTAAAAGACATTAGTTATAGAGCTGTTGAAACACTCAAAGATGTTGATCTTATCCTTTGTGAAGATACCCGACACTCTGCCCCTTTATTACGCCATTACGAAATTTCGACCCCCTTATCGAGTTACGAGCAGTTTAGTGAAAAATCAAAGCTGAAAAGAATTTTAGATCTTCTTCAAGCTGGCAAAAAAATTGCTTTAATCAGCGATGCCGGTACCCCTGCAGTATGCGATCCGGGTGCGCTTTTGGTAAAAAGCTGCCACGAGGCTAATATTCCGGTCACTTCCTTGCCTGGGCCTGCAGCTCCCATTACTGCCTATTCCTTGATGGGGACTATGAAACCTTTTCAATTTTTGGGTTTTTTTCCAAAAAAAGAGGGCGAGCAAAAAGCTCTTTTTGAAATCATGAGTAAATATCAGGGCGTATCGCTTTTTTTTGAAAGCCCCCACCGGATTATAGCCACAGTAGAAAAAATCCCTTTCGAAGCTAAAATAACTGTTTTTCGCGAGCTTACAAAAAAATTTGAGCAGATGATTACTGGATCAAAAGAAGATATTTTAAAAATTTTAAATACCCTTGAGCGTCTTGGTGAAATTGTTGTTGCAATAGAACCAGTGGCCTTAGTCTTTCAAGAAGATGAAGCAATAAATTTTGCCTTGGGTCTAGTGAAAAATCATAAAATACAGGTCAATACGGCCGCAAAGATTACGGCCGAGCTTTACCCTGTAAAAAAACAAATAATCTACCAAAAATTGATTGATTCAATCTAAAAACGTTTATCCCGATTTTTATTTTTCATCCCCATAGGTGATCCATGGATCGGTCTTCTTTCTTGAACTTTGTCTCTGCTAGACTCGGCCCCGTGATGTTTGTATCCTAATTCTTTATGGTGCTGATCCATATGACCCTCTTTGATTTGACCCATTCTTTGTGGGTTAATCTCTTTTCTGGTCTCGGTCATCCATTTGGATATGCTTGATTTTTGCTCTTTCATAATCCCTTATCTCTATCATTTTCTGCAGGTTGAGGTCGACCAGCACCTCGTATCCTTGATCTTTATAAATAAACTATTCCGATTAAAAGTAAAAGAATTTATATATAAAATTACAGAATGCTAAGAGGTAGTCATGCCCCATAGAACCCATAAACAAGAGCACGCGCGAAAAAAGGCGATAAAATCCGGTATGAAAGCCGAGAGCAGCCTGTCCTTTAGCCCTCAAGAAGAGGAAGTTATAACCCAAGAGCTTCTGCCGTTTATCCTTGTCCATTTTTTTCCGACCGACAAACAAAAAATGATCCGTCGCTTTATGCATGAGGTTCGTAGCGAAAAGAAGAAAAAATCTAAAAAACATGCAAAAAGGGCTGATACTCTTGAAGAGATGGGTTGCTATCGTGACGAGCACTCTTTACACAACACTCATACAAAAATACTCAATAATCGCCAGGCCAGCGCCTCAGCCCGCTCAAAAAAACTCAATAAACACCTATCAACACATAAAGAAAAAAATAACCGCTTAAAAAAGAAGTAATCTATATAAAACTCTTTTAGAATCAAAAGAATCAGTATCTTATAAGAAAAGAGAAATTCAACTCTTTGGTATTGAAATCTACACCCTTGATTTCGTTGTTTAGTTCGGGCAAAATGGGTCAGATGACCCTTCGATGCGCACACATTAGTGATCTACATTTTTTTTCAATGCCTAAAACTATAGGCGGATTTTACGGAAAAAATGGCCTCGGAATTTTAAATCATCTCCTTTTTAGAAAAAAAATTTTTCATTCCCATATTTTTCAAGATTTACTAGAAGAAATTTTAGCTCAAAATGTAGATGAGCTCTGGATTTCCGGAGATATTAGCGTTTCGGGTCTCAATGAGGAGTTTCTTCTTGCAAAACAAGAGATGGAAATAATTTACAAGCGACCTCTCAAGATTCGTGTAATACCTGGAAATCATGATGTTCGCTCAAAAAATCTTCATACCTTTTATCAACTTTTTCTTGATGGGAGAACTCCTGAAAAAATTGAAACAATAAATCTTAACCCCTTTTGGGATCTTATCACCATAGATGCATCTCACAACGAAGAGAAGCGCGACTGTGGCCTTTTTTGCGAAGCTTTAGAGGCTAGTTTGATAGAACACCTAAAAAAATCTACCGCTTTGCAAGTCGCTATCATGTGCCATTATCCGCCTCCAATTGCACAGGGGCAGAATAATCGGTTAGTTCGAGGCGACCAACTGGAAAAGCTCCTTCTCAAATTCACAAAGATCGCCCTTTTTGCCCACGGTCATACCCATAAGCAAACCCTTTTTCACCAAAATAACCTTGCAATTGCAAATCCGGGGATATCAAGAGGAAGCTTTGGCCGCTATAATCTTTATGAACTAACCAATAAATCTCTCAAGATTGAACTGAAACGCGTGAGAAAGAAAAATTCTCACGAAGCCTGGAGAAATGAGCAAGTATTTTCTAGGGAAATATCTGTATGAAACCTTGGTATATAGATGGTATCCATTTTAAATGCACCGGCTGTGGCAACTGCTGCTCTAAAGAGCCTGGGGCTGTTTTTGTGAGCAATGAGGAAATTGAAACCATCATTTTACACTTGAAAATAGATAAAATGGAGTTTCTTGATCGCTTTACCCGTAAGCTGCATGGCAAAATTGCGCTTAAAGAGCTAGCAAATTTTGACTGTGTATTTTTAAAAGAAAATCGTTGCTCAATTTACCATCAACGCCCGAAACAGTGTAGTACATACCCTTTTTGGCCAGAGCTTCTACGATCATTGAAGGACTGGGAGGGTGAAAAAACTCGCTGCGAGGGGTTAGACCACCCTGATGGTAAATATTTTTCCTTCAATCAAATTAGATCTATTGTTAAAGGCTAGGTATGCACCGCATACCATTAGTTCCGTTCGGCACAGCCGGATTTCGTGGCCCGATGAAAGAGGGTCTTGACGGTTTAAATTTGGAAACCGTCTTAAAATTTGCTCAGGCAGCAGCCCTTTCTTTAAATGATCATAATTCTAAAATTATAGTTATATCCTATGATTGCCGACACCATTCAAAAGAATTTGCCCACGCAGTAGCTCAGGTATTTAGCGGAAATGGATTTACCGTTCACATCACCGATACATTAATGCCCACCCCCTATCTCTCTTTTTTATGTCATCATTTAAAAGCAGCGGGTGGGGTCATGATTACTGCATCCCATAATCCGGCCTTTGACAATGGGGTTAAAATTTATGAGGGTTATGGTGGACAATTTTTAGACCATGAGACGAAGTTACTGACTTCTTTAAAACACTCTGATCCCATTAAAATCTCCTATGAAAATATCTTTTTTGTAGATAAGAAAAATGTGGATGATTACTTTCAAAAAATTGTTAAAGTACTACCCACCCCTTTTGATGAACATCGTAAAGAACTTAGTATCGTCTATTCCCCCTTCAATGGATGTGGCTCGACGGTTATACCCGAATTTTTGCGTAGAACCGGCTTCACACAATTTAGTGTAGTTGAGCAACAATTCCCTGTTGACCCCGACTTTGCCGGATTTAAGAAACCCAATCCTGAAGATCCCAGTAACCTCTATCTTTTAAAAGAGATGATGCAAGATCTGGATGCAGATCTTGGTATTGCTACGGATCCGGATGCGGATCGAATCGCATTCATCGACAAACACACTACATTTACAGGCAATAGAATTGGGGCTATCGTATTGGAGTCCCTTTTAAGGGAAGGAAAAACTGGGGATATCCACACCTCCTATGTTTCGACCAATTTAGTCGATGCAATTGCAAAAAAATATGGTCAAAATGTCCGCCGTTACAAGACAGGATTCCGCTATATCTCCGAGGCTCTTCATAAAAACCCTGACCAGTTTTTAATGGGATTTGAAGAGTCTATTGGATATTTGATTGTGAAAGGAGGTTCGCTGGACAAAGACTCACCCCACATGGCCCTTTACGTTAGTAATTTGGCATATATATTAAAAAAACAAAAAAAAACCCTGACCGACTTTAGCCATGAGCTGGACCAGCTTTACGGTTTATATAGAGAAGACCAGGTGAGTATTGAGCTCAAAGAGGGGCAAAGCGGAGTTGATTTTGTAGATCAAAAAGTTTTAAAAGGGCAGTTTTTAGAGCTGGGGAAGAAAAAAATTTTCTCAAAAAAAATCGATCCTCATATGGGTATTGTTGTAATAGAACTTGATTCTTTACAAATTCTGGTGCGCCCATCAGGAACAGAACCCAAAGTAAAATTCTATCTTAAACTTGGCCCTTTCAAAGGCAACGATCAGCAGGCTTCGGCCTACCTAGAATGCGTCGCATCAGGGATAAAAATGTTATTTGGTTAATCCTCAGCCCGACTAGTTTTCATACTGTACTTAATACGACTATGGCGGCTTACATAGAGGGTGTGAACCACGACTTTTTTTACAATTTCTAGTTCTTTAAATGAGATATCCGAGTCACAGAACTGATCCATCTTGATCTTTTGACTTACTAAGCGATGAACAAGTTCCTCGACATTTTTTTCATTGATCTCCTCCAAAGAACGGGATGCGGCCTCAACCGTATCGCATATCATGAGAACGGCAGCCTCTTTTGTTTGAGGTTTGGGCCCTGGGTACGTAAAAAGGGTTTTGTCGACCAAATCTGCATTTCCATCCCGCATTTCTAGCTCCTTATTATAAAAATAAGAAACCATGGTCGTTCCATGATGTTGCTGGATCATATCAATGATAATTTTTGGAAGTTTGTGTTTTTTGGCCAGCTCCACCCCCTCATGCACGTGGGAAATGATCACCATGGCAGATTCTGTAGGTGATAAAAGCCGATGCACATTGAAATCGGCAAACTGATTTTCGGTAAAGTAGTTGGGATTAAAAAGTTTTCCTATATCATGAAAAAGCGCGGCAACACGACATAATAGACCATTTGCACCTATAGCAAGACTAGCCGCCTCAGCAAGAATACCAACCATAATTGAATGTTGATAGGTACCTGGTGCCTCAAAACACAAACGGCGGATCAGTTCATTATTTGGATCCATCAATTCCATGAGTCTTAGATCAGTCATGACATTGAATGTAGTCTCAAACACAGGTAAGAGCATTGCAATCAATACCGCCTCAAACATCACAAGAGCCAAAGTTACAAAAAGATCAAAAACGGTAGACATTTCCAAAAAACTAGAGGTAATCAAGTTTGTTCCGATGATGATCGGGACACTCAATACCCATAGCAAAACACAAACTTTGAAAACCTCTTTTCGCTTGTTTAAAGACTGGCTAAAAAAAATTGCTGCCAAAGAGGCGACGTAATTGATCAGTAAAAAGCGACTTTGATCTACCGCTAAAGTCAATCCGATCACTATTGTTAAAAAAAATGAGGAAAAAAGGGCAATCTGTTTATTTAATAGTATGGATATCAAAATGGCGGCAAAAGGGACAAGTATCGGAAATCGGAGATATTCGGTCAAAAACTGGGCATTTTCAATTAGAAGATATTCTATCATCTTAGCTATAGCCAAAGTCAAAATGATAATAGTCGCATATAAGGAGAGGCTCAGTGATGAATAGTATATCTTCTTGTGATACAGACGAAAATATCGGGCAATCAAAACAGTAAGAAAAAAAGCAATGATTGCACTTCCAATTAAAGTATTGGGGGAAAAAAGATTTCTACTTTCCCTAATTTGCTTTTTCATTTCACCAAGCTGCCTTAAGTGACGGTCAGTAACCGTATCCCCCTCTGAAATAATGAGAGAGCCGGCCTTTACCGCGGTATTCTTACCCTCAACTAAAGCTTCGATATGGTTGCGAAATTTTCTAAGCTCTTCATAGTCCAATTCAATTTCCCAGCCCCCATACGCTGCGTATTGATTGACGACTAAATTAATTGCGTCTTTAGAATCTGCAGGGGCCTCTTGCAGCTTTTCTTTTAAAAAAATGGGCCAAAATTCTTTTGACAGGCTCGGGTTTTGTTGATCGATTGGAACCTGGATGATCCCCCGGCACATATACTTGGATTCGCACGCTTTTCGAACGGTCCTTTCATCTGTAATTTTAATTTTGGCAAGCTGCTCGCCAATTTTTTCTATTGTAGTATAGATTTCTTCAAATGTAGCTGAATTAGTACCACGCCAGCTTTTATTTCTAACAAAATAATCCTCTACCTGGCCACGTGCCTTTTTGATCGATTTTGGGTCAATCTGATAGATCATCCCTATGTCCCCAAGCGCCTCCTGCCTGAGAATCAGAGTCGCTTCCTCATCGGGAAAGGAAAAATCCACCTGGGCAACGATGTAGCTTGACGCTTTGGTCTCAATTTCCAAAGCCTCTACCCGCACTTCCCTAAAATGGACAAAAGCAAAAAGTGTTACAAAAAACACCCCTGCAATGATGAGACGCAATCCTCGACGGTTTTCTTTCAAACCCTCCTTAAAGGTGCGCATCCAGCGACTCATTTGCATAACCTTATTGTAACAATCGCCTTTATAAAAGAGAAGACTAGAGGGAGAACTATTTTCTTTTTTGCCCTTTCTTGAAAACAAACCACATTCAAAATGAACCTTGAATTAGTTTTTTATAAAATAAAATATTTTTACAGTAAAATTCTAAGTTCTTTAGAATTTGAAAATCGGGTATACTAAAGGAAGTATGCAAATCTATCAGCCCATCGCCCGCAAGTACCGACCCAAACTCTTTAAAGAAGTTTTTGGACAAAAAATCATTGTTGATACACTGCAAAATGCAATTAAAAATGGGCGTGTAGCTGCAAATTATCTTTTTTCAGGAACACGTGGCACGGGAAAAACAACCGTTGCACGCCTTTTTGCAAGAGCGATCAATTGCGAAAACCTTACCGTAGATACTGAGCCTTGCAATCGCTGCCCCAGTTGCCTGCAGATGCTTGGTGGAGCATCTATGGAGCTGATGGAGATCGACGGTGCCTCCAACCGCGGAATCGATGACATACGACTCATCAGTGAAGGGGTGGCATTTGCCCCTCCAAAAGGGCGCTACCGTGTCTATCTAATTGATGAAGTGCACATGTTAACTAAAGAGGCTTTCAATGCCCTTCTGAAAACACTAGAAGAGCCTCCTTCTTATGTGAAATTCTTTTTTGCCACTACCGAACCACACAAAGTGCCACTGACGATCCAAAGCCGATGCCAAAAATTTGACTTGCAACGGATACAGTTGGATACAATTGTAAAAAAACTGGAGTCCATTACTAAAGATCAGGGATATGTTGCCGATTTTGCAGCCCTTTCTTTGATTGCGGAAACTGCACAAGGAAGTATGCGAGACGCAGAATCGCTTTTGGATCAGCTTCTATGTACATCAAATGGGAATCTGTCAATCGGTCTGGTCCGTGAAAGCTTAGGAAAAGTTTCCAAAGAGGGGCTTTTTGCTCTTGATATCGCAATTCAAAAACGCTCAATTGAATCTCTCCTTGCAGCATCTAGTTCCCTTTTGCTTTTAGGCAAAGATACTTCATTATTGATTGAGGATTTAGCAGAACATTTCCGTAATCATCTTTTGGCGCTTCAAGGCTGTCTGGATCCTAAAACATACCACCTTAGCATTGAAGAATCTGATCGTTATAAAGTACTAAGCAAACAATATACCCAGTCCAGCCTGCTTGAAATGGTAGAGCTCATCTACCCTTTTTTCCACCAACCGACGCGCCCTTTTTTATCCCAGCAACAATTTGAATCCCTTCTATTACTTTTGATGAAAAAAGGGATGAATCCTGGAATTACCACATTGATCGAGCGTTTGGAGGGGCTGGAAATGCGCCTGCAATCCCCTTTATCTAAAAATGCTGAAACCCTCAATCTTCTTTTAGACGAGGTCCCATCATCCTCAGTAGACACCCCTAACCTCAATTTAGCTTTAGAACACCTAAGTTTAGCCCAAGATCCTTTATCGTTAACAAATCTAGAGCAAAAACATCTACCCTCATCATCCCTCCCATCTGTCACAGAAGAACAGAAAGCGCAATCTGTTAAATCTTTATCATCTTTAGATGATGTGGTAAATCTTTCAATCCCTGATGAGCTAATCCCCTCCTCTACAAACAGACCGCTAGAAGAGGTTGTAGAAACTCTAAGAAGCATAAAATCTGAGGATCTGCCCAACTTGACGTCCGCTACTATTTTGCCGACCAGTGTGCGCCACCAAAATCTCATCCAATTTGCTATCGTTGAATGGAATGCCACTATTCAATAACACGAACGAAAAAAATTAATATTGAAAGGATCTTATGGGAAGCGGTTTTTTAAAGAAAAAAAGGGATCAAAGACAGTTTTCAGAGCAACTTGCTCGGCTTGGGGAGGAATTAAAATCAAAAGAGTACGTCGGATACGCACCGAACCAGCTTGTTGAGATTGTTTTAACCGGAGAAAAAAGTCTAAAAAAAATCTTAATTAAAAAAGATTGTGTTAATCCGGATGATATTGAAGGGCTACAGGATTTGATCAAAGCAGCTTACGAAGATGCGGAAAAGAAAATGGAGGGAGATAATCCTCTGAATAGCGTCCAAGGGATGCCGTTCGGATTCTAATTTTTTGACCGTTGTTTTGACCACTCAGTCATACAACGGTCGTGATTTTTTTTGATAAGAGAGTTTTCACCTCTTCTGAATTTTTTGCTTCAAAAACTGTACCTGCCAAATGTGTCGCCTCTTTTATGGAGACCGAAGCTATCCGTTTTTTGACTTGCGGTATTTCATGAAAGGAACAGGAAAAATCGGTAGCCCCGATGCCGATGAGAAGTTCAGTAAATGCCGGATTTGAAACGATTTCTCCACAAACGCTTACCGGTTTATTGCTCTTTTTTGCCCGCTCTATGATTTGATGAATCGTTTTAAATAAATCGGGTTGATAAAGACAAAAATCGGGTGAATCTCGATGAATTTCTATTAAAGATTGGGTCAAATCATTCGTGCCGATTGCAATAAAGTCGACTTGCTCCAATATCTGGTCCAATACCAACATTTCTAATCGAGTTTCTATCATGGCTCCCAAACGAACCTGGCAATTGGTATTTAAAGTCTTCAGAATGGACTCGATCTCTTTTCTTACCGTTTCTACTTCCTCTTGATGAGTAACGTACGGGATGAGAATCTCTAATCTTTTTCCACTCGAGGCCTTCATTAGGGAGCGCAGTTGCAATTCCAAAATCTCACTGCGCGCAAATAAATAACGGATAGACCTTAAATATTTGGTTTTTTCATTGTAATCGTTTAAAAAGTTTTTATCGCCACCAAGGTCAAAAAGCCTAAATACAACCTTATGTGGATAAACTTCTTCAACGATCGACTCATAAAGCAAAACCTGACGCTCTTCACAAAAAGCTACTTCTCTATCATGAAGCAAAATAAACTCAGTTCGATAGAGCCCAATCCCATTTTTCAGTTCGCGAGAATACTCAACTCCATCAAAAGTTGAAAAAACGCTTATCGATTTTCCATCCGCCGTCTCTACCAAATTTTTTGAAGCCAAAACGGGGCATGTTTTAAAATCTGTCTGCAGATAGGTCGATTTTATATAGGCGCTAGGCTCGACATAAATTAATCCTTTTTTCCCATCGAGCAGAATCTCTTTACCTTCGAATGCTTCGAAAGTAGAGATATCTTCTAAAATCACATGGGGAATCGCCCGACTTTTTAAAACAACAGATGTATGAGAGGCGCTAGAACCTTTAAGTGTGATAAACCCTCTTACCCCTTTTAGAGCTGCTTCGGCTGCCATCGAGGGGGTAACCTCTTTCATACAGACAATCGCACCTTGAAATTCTTGCGGGATCTTGGGCTCCATACCATGAAGGTGTAAAGCAATGCGCGTAGCCAAATCTTGAATGTCAATAATCCGATCTTTAAATAATGGATCCTCACTAGCACTAAGGGCCGCTACAATCAAATCAAGATTTTTTTTTAAGGAACTGTGCGCCGATAACTTATGCTGGCGAACCCCTTCCTCAACTTGATGAGTAAAAAAAGGATCATCCAAAATCATCAAATGGGCTTCAAAAATTGCGACCGATTCTTGATCCTTCAAATCTTTAAGCCTTTTCAAAAGGATTGCTAGCTCTTTTTTTGTAATTGAAACCGCTCGAAGGTATTTTTCAATTTCTTTATCTGCATCTAGAAAGGTCGAAATATTGGAAGAGGTGAATACCGTTTTGTCTTCATATAGATACAAAGGACCACAAACAACACCTTTAAGTATAGGTTTGCCCTCAAAAACTACTTTGGAATCGGTATGCATCATTCAACGCCTTTAAAGTATATCTAAGGGTGTTTCTTTAGAACAAGCTTTCTTTGAAAGTGTATCTAGCAAACGGACATTGAACTCTTTTGCAGAATTATACCCTGTCTCTTTCAAGCGATGATTGAGTACAATTGTTTCTAAGAGCAAAACTACATCTCTACCCGGTTTGACAGGCATGATATAAAAAGGAACTTTTATGTTGAGCAGCTCGCAGTATTTCTCTTCAAGGCCAATCCGATCATAAAAATGGGTGTCATCCCACTGCTCAAGCTTTACAATCAGGTCGATTTTCTTCGACTCGGAAATACAAACGGCACCGTAGAGATGGGCGACATTGATGATACCAATTCCCCGAATTTCCAAAAGGTGACGGGTCAATTCCGGGCCGGTTCCCTCAAGGTAGCCACCCTTCTTTTTTGATACTAACACCACATCATCGGCAATCAGGCGATGTCCCCTCTCGATCAATCCCAGGGCAGCTTCACTTTTTCCAACAGATGAATTCCCCTGTATCAAAAGGCCTATGCCAAAAACCTCCACAAGCGTACCGTGGCAGGAGATGGTAGGGGCAAATTCTTCCACAAGAATCACAGTCAAACGGGTGATGAGATTCATTGTTGATAAACTGGAGCGAAAAAGGGGAATGCGCTTTTCATTGCACATTTCAATGAGCTCCTTGGGAGGACGATACCTTCTTGCGACCAAAATAGCGGGTAGCCGTTTTCCAAAAAGCTGTATTAAACGCTCTTTGCGCTCATCAGAGCTGATATCTTTGAGATATTCAATTTCAATTTTACCAAAAACTAATAGTCTTCGCTCTGAACGATGCTTTAGATAACCACATAAGGCAAGTCCTGGTCTTTCAACCTCTGGGACTATGATTTTTTTCTCCTTGAGACCCTCTGATCCTGCTATGAGTTCTAAACTCAATGGCTCTTTGTACTTCGACAATAATTCATGGACGGTCAACATGAAGAAAAATATCCGTAAGTGGTTTGTAGCTTCTCATCTTGCCAAAGATGGTGATAGAATTGCAACTTTTTGGACTTCTCAACAAAGATAAATTGTGTTCACCATCCTTGATAATAGAATATTTTTATAAATTTTATGATAAATAACCGACCATTTTGGTAAAACAAGCCATCTGATTGTTTAGCCTGTTTTCTTCCTCAAGCTCAATGGGATGAATAAAACACTTAATTTCTTTTGTTTTTTTTGTTAAATGCCAAAGGTATGGAACATCATGTTGTTGTTATTGGAGGCGGGTTTGCCGGCCTTAATATAATGTAAACGTCCTTATGGGTTGCGCTATAGGGATAGATCAGGACGCAAAGCATGTGTTTTTTCACGATGGGCGAACTCTCAAATACGATACGCTCATATTGGCCATCGGTGCCAGCCACAGCTATTTTGGTAACCCCCAGTTTGAGGCTTTTGCTCCTGGACTAAAAACATTGGAAGATGCCTATAAAATTAAAGAGCGGCTTCTTTTAGCTTTTGAACGGGCGGAAAAATCGGTAAACCCAACTGAAAGTATGGAGCACATGGTTTTTATCGTAATAGGCGCTGGACCAACGGGTGTAGAACTTGCGGGATCAATAGCAGAACTTAAAAATGTCACCTTGAAAAAAAATTTTCGTCATATCGACCCTAAACAAGCGCGTGTGATTTTAATTGAGGGTTTTTCTGAAGTGCTCCCCCCCTACCCCGGATCATTACGCAAAAGGGCACACCAAGATCTTGTCGACCTTGGCGTCGAGGTTTGGACCGATACAAAAGTAACAAATATTGTGGCTCATGGAGTTGAGACAGAAAAAGGTTTTATCCAAGCTGAAGCGGTTATCTGGGCTGCCGGGAACGAAGCCTCAAAAGTTCTTAAAACATTGAACACCGAGTTAGACCGTCAAGGCAGAGTTATTGTCACAGAACATTTGCATCTTTTTAACGATACAAACGTGTTTGTGATAGGAGATGCGGCCCATTTTAAAGGCAAAAATAATTTGCCCCTCCCAGCAATTGCCCCTGTAGCAATCCAAATGGGAACCTATCTCTCTAAGTACCTTAAAAAAAGATGGAAAGGGCAAAAAAATATTCCACCCTTTAAATATTTTGATAAAGGGATGATGGCGACTATTGGTAGCTATAGAGCTGTTGCAGTATCTGGAAAATTGAAATTAAAAGGTTTTATTGCTTGGATCGCTTGGCTTTTAATCCATCTTTTATACCTGGTGTCATTTCGTAATCGATTGATTGTATCCATCGATTGGATCCTGCACTATCTGAGCGGGCGCTCAAGACCGAACAGGGTGATTATTAAGCCAGTGGAAGAACTTGATCAAGAGACCTAATAGGCTTTCCAGCCGCTTGTTGAAAAAAAATATTTTTTCTATAGTCTAGCCCTGTCAGTTTTTTATTTTTTTATTTTTTGGATATAGATTTTCGATTTTTTAAAACCGATTTATTGAAAAAAAAAGGGCAAGAGCCTGCTCTTATTTTGGCGGCGGCATGTTTATACGCAAAAATCATATTTGTAGTGCATCCTATCCACGCCTTGATCCTTACCCTCTTTTGTTTTTATTTTTTCTTTGATTCCATTTTTTTATTTTTAACCATTCTGACAATAGGTTTTTTAAAACCTAATTTTTCTATTTTTTTTGGGGATATCCATCTATTTTTGTGGATAAAAACGACATTAAAAAGTTCTATTTTTTCAATGTATCCGCAAGAAATAGCCGATTTTTTTTGCACTTTTTTTTTAGGCGAAGAGTGCTCTTATGAATTAGGCCATACGTTTCGCGCGTTAGGTTTGAGTCATCTTTTGGCAATATCAGGATTTCATTTTCAAACAATATTAGGAACCGTCGATTTTTTTTTACACCCACTATCAAATAAAAAAATGGGAATTTACATCCTTTTTTTTATTGCACTATGTTATGTGTGCATAATTGAAGCGTCTGCATCCGTTTTGCGAAGCTTTATTTCTATAGGAATCAGTCTGATTGCACCCCTTTTAGGCAGATTTTCCGACGCTAAAAATTCTTTTTACCTCTCCTATTTTTTAATTTTTCTTTTATGCCCCAAAAAAATAGATTCTATTGGCTGCACACTCAGTTTTTTAGCTACTTTTGGCATACTTTTTTACAAAAATAAAATAGAAAATTTTTTTCACAGGCACTTAATTCGTCCATCCGTCTATTTTTTTGAAGATAAACAAATTGCTTTAAAGAAAAGTTTTTTTTCGATTCTTGCGCTTAATTTATCAGTTTTTATGACAACAACGCCCTATATTTTGATCACACTTGGAGCCTACCCCCCTCTTTCTCTTCTGACAAATCTTTTTTTTCCGACCCTTATGGTTCCGGCCCTTTTCTTTTTTTTATTGTCACTAATCATCCCTTTTTTTAGCGGTGTTGTGACAATTTACGTTCAAAAAATCATCTGGATCATGCAAGCAATCCCAAGACCACTAGCTTTTAACATTTCAGTTCCAAGCGAATTTTTTTTTGTTTTAGAAACTATTTTGATACTTACGATCACGATTCCGTTTATACGCCCTTGCTTTAAAACCCTAGATCATGTTTAATATCTGATAAGTTTTATGGCGGACGTAGCTCAGTTGGTAGAGCTCCAGATTGTGGATCTGGCTGTCGCGGGTTCGAGTCCCGTCGTTCGCCCTTCTTGCTTTAAATAAGCTTTATTCATACCCTTTAGGTAAATGCCTAAAATTTCGTTTAAATCCAAAGAACCAGAAGAATCTACAGATAAAAGCCACAGTGAAATTTTTGGCTTTGTCCTGTGCGCTCTTGCCATTCTTCTCATCTTGGCGCTAGTCTCTTTTCATCAGCAACAACCCGAAAAAAATTTACTTGGACTTGTTGGTTACTTTACAAGTTTCATCCTCAATTATCTCATCGGAATACAGTCTTTCATGCTGGCCTTTTTTTTAATTTTTTGGGGAACCCGCCATCTTCTTAAGGATCCTTTTGAAGACCCTTTAATGAAGGTCATTTTTTTCGCCTTATTTCTTTTATCCTCTTGCATCCTTTTATCTCTCATGTCGACAAGCTCGTGGTTTTATAACTTGAAGAAGTTTGTTTTGTTTGATACAGCTATCACGGATGGACCCTATCCCACGAGAATTTCTAAGGTGTTTTTAGGCGGAGTGATTGCCGATTACCTGTACCAAGGTCTACCCTATTTTAATTTGAAAATTCTACTTACCCCCACTGGTACATTTTGCACCTTTTTGCTTATCTTATTGATATCGCTTATGTCGTTATTTGAGATTAGTCCACTGGCATTAGTTGATCACATTAAGGATCGGTTCCAAAAACTCAAAAAAGAGGCCCCTATTGATGAAACTGCCTCATTTAGTGTATCCAACGTTGAATCTATAAGGCGTGTTTGGCCAAGAAAGCTTAAAGCCCCTGAGGAGGAGGAGGCGATTGTGGAACTGGATCTTATTGAACCGGTTGAGCCAATCAAAAAGCGGCTTCTACCAAAAATCAAGGCAAGTGAATTGGCCCCTGCAATCAAATTGGAATCGAAAAAGAAGATCACGACAAATGGATATGATTTGCCCCCCATCACACTTTTGACCGACGCGAAAAAAGTGGATCAACCGCTTCTTAAAAAGGATCTTGAAAGGCAAGCGCGTATTCTTGAAGATACCCTGTTGAGCTTTGGAATTGAAGGAAAGGTGGGAGAAATCAACTGTGGACCAACTATTACCTCTTTTGAGGTGCACCCTGCAATTGGTGTGAAAGTTCAAAAGATCAAGGCTCTGGAAAACGATATTGCCTTAAATCTTCAAGCCAAGTCAATCCGTATCATTGCTCCTATACCTGGTAAGGCTGCCGTTGGGGTAGAAATTCCGTCACCCACAGCCCAAGAGGTTGGCTTCAAACAGATGTTGATCTCTTACAGAAACAATCCCAAAAAATTTCACATCCCGGTCCTTTTGGGGAAAACTGTAAGTGGTGAAGAGGTGATCTGTGATTTGTCTAAGATGCCCCACTGCCTCATTGCCGGAGCCACAGGTTCTGGAAAATCGGTTTGTATTAATACGATCATCATGTCTATTTTGATGAACGCCTCCCCTGACGAAATCAAGCTGATTTTAGTTGACCCCAAAAAAGTAGAATTGACCCCTTTTAGCCACCTCCCCCACCTTATAGCACCCGTGATTACAGAACCAAACGGGGCCTACTCGGCTCTCAAGTGGATCGTGCAAGAAATGCAACTACGCTATGAGATTCTCAAGCAACTTGGTGTACGAAATATCCATGCTTTCAATACCCGCAAGCAGGATTTGCAATTGGAGCAATCCCTCAGTATCCCTGTTCCTGAAAAGATGTTTCATATCGTTGCGATCATCGATGAGTTTGCAGATTTGATGATGTCGACAAATGCGGATCTGGAGACTCCGATAGCCCGTATCGCCCAAATGGCCCGTGCAGTGGGTATCCATTTAGTATTGGCAACCCAACGCCCCTCCAGAGAGGTGATCACCGGCCTGATCAAGGCAAACTTTCCAACAAGAATAGCATTCAAAGTTGCAAGTCGCATCAACAGTCAAATTATTTTAGATGAAAATGGTGCAGAGGCTCTCCTTGGGAATGGAGATATGCTCTTCTTACCGCCCGGTACATCGCAAATTTTGCGCGCACAGGGCGTATACATTCGCGATGAGGATATCAATCGCGTTGTGTCGTTCATACAAGATCAACGACCAGCAAATTACCTTATACAGTCCTTTGACGCTTTATCGGAAGACCCCCTATTTGCTGAAGATGGGGAGGAGAATGAGGGGAGCGACTCACTCTATTCAAGGGCCCTTGAAACTGTTGTGCAACACAACAATGCATCCACTACCTTCTTGCAAAGAAAACTCAAAATTGGCTATGCACGCGCCGCCAGCCTGATTGATGAGCTGGAAAGTAAAGGGATCATTAGTCCACCCGATGGTGCAAAGGCCAGAAAAGTCTTAATTCGTCCAGACATTATTTAATGCTAAAAATTATCCTCTTTTCTTTTTTTGCCCAACTGATCTTACAGGCTGAAAATAGCCCTATCCGTTATTTTCTATCCCCGATTGATGAAGTCTATAACCAATCAGGGATTGAGGGGATAGACCGTATCTTTTTGATCAATCTGAAAAGGCAGGAAAAAAAAAGGATTCGCTGTGAACAAATCGCAGATAAATACAAATTTTTTATGAACCGATTTGAAGCCTTTGAAGGGGCAAAAATCCCCTTATCTGTTCAAAGACTTCTCACTGAACCCAAATGTAAACCATTAACTTCTGGAATGTACGGTTTATTTTTGAGTTTTTTATCTATCGTTCATCACGCCCATCAAAAAAATTATGAACGCATCTGGATACTAGAGGATGATTTTGAAGTTCTTTCTGACCCAAAAGATCTCATACCTATCCTAGATAAATTGGATCGAATAGATCCCTCTTGGGATATTTTTTTCACCGATTTAGGAAAAAAATGGCCTTTAGGAAGTAAATATGTATCGGACAGGAATCGGCATATTCCCCGCTATATGCAAAACCAAGCTATGAGTTTACGAAACTGCAATGACTGGCTCAAAGACTTAGAGATCTACTCATCCTCTTATCAGGTCGACCAGGAGATCTTTAGGCAATATTTACGGTTTGGGAATCACTCTCTCATTTTATCTAGAGGGGGAATCGAACGGATTTATAAATTTTACAATGATCATCTCCTTGCAGACGTAACCGATAATGATCTTTATTTCATTCCTTTAAAGTGCGCTACTGAGCGTATTGAAAAATGGAATCATACGGCTTGGGCCATCCTGAGCTAAAACCTCTATAGGAACCTTAATCCCCTCCATCGCCTTTAGCGCGACCTCCGGTAAATTACACTCTTGAGACAAGTGGGCCAAAACAACCTGCTCTAAGGATGGATTCATAACGGCATCAAGCAGCTGTCTCGACTCCTCATTGGAAAGGTGCCCTTGTTTACTTAGAACACGCTTTTTATAAACCTGGGGACGATTGGAGGCGTGCACCATACCTACATCGTGGTTAGCTTCCAAAATCAGATGGGTACAATTTTGAAGAGCTCGAATTGCCATTGGGGTAACAAAACCTATGTCAGTACAAATACCAAATTTACGATCTTTGCATGTGAATGTGAAGGCAACAGGGTCTACAGCATCATGAGGAATCGAAAAAGGGTGAACCAAAAACTCGTTTAATGTAAAAGAGACACCGGTTTCAAAAATCTTGAATTTTGGTCGTACATTCATCGATTGATGCAAAAACTTGGCCGTTTCACAATTTGCATAAATCGGAATCTCATGATGTTTCACAATCGTCTCAAGCCCAGCAATATGGTCGTGATGATCATGAGTGACTAAAATTCCGTCAATATCGTCTAGGTTAAGCCCAATTTTATCTAATAAATCTTCTGTTTTTTTCTTTGAAAATCCGGCATCGATTAAGAAAATAGAGTCGGAACCTTTAAGGACAGTTACATTTCCTTTAGAACCTGATCCCAACGAACAGAAACCATCCATGAGCTATCCCAAATATAAAGATTTAAGCTGTTTGAGTATTTTTACAAGGAACTATACACGAGTATCTAATATAGAGGAAAAAGAAGTTGCTTACGTTTGCTATGCAAAAAAAAAAGGGCCCTGAGGCCCTTTTAAATTCGTTTTTTTTAACCCTTCTTCAACCGAATCGGGCTAACAGATTTAATCTTTTTATCGATCGTTTTCTTTTCGAGAATTTTCTTGGGTTCTGCTTCCCCTTTTTGAGGTCTGCCACGCTTTTTAGGAGCCTCTTGAACTGATCCACCGAAAACTTTTGCCATCCTACTTTCATCTGTTGTGATGATTGTGGGGGTCAGCTTCAACGTCTCTATCACTTTTCTTGTAGAGGGTTGATCCAAACCTGGAAAGGATCCTAATTTACCTGAAAGATGTCTTAAAGATTCCAAACGCTGTGATAACATTTCTAATCTTGAATCGACTTTCGGACGCTCTAACCCACGCAAACTTTGACTCAATTCTTGCGATTGTTGGAATTTTGTCGAGAAATAGATGGCGTCAGGATTGTAATCGGATAAATACAAAAATGGCCTCAATGTGGAAGGACAGGTTTTGAAAATGTCTATTGTGAATTGTGGATCTGTCTCAACTTTAGGAAGAGCTTTAGGAGGACGACCCCTTCTTGGCTTTTGAACATAGCTATCTGCAGATTGATAGCTTGCAGCCTTAATCCCAATAATTTCTCTGGCTTGAGCAACATCTTTGGGTACTTTTATATCAAAAAGGTGAAGTTTTGCTTTTTCCAAAAGATTTTTTGGCATCTCCAAATCCTCTTCAAAAGCAAAAAATATTCTAAGCTTACAGAGCCATTCGATGATGCGCACCTTGAAACGCTCAAGATAGTATTGTTGCCATTTATCCAACTCGGTTAAGTGGTCAAAAATAAACTCCAAAAAGTTTTCTTTGGCTTCCCTTGAAGAGATAATATCTAAAAGTTTTTCTTTAGTATCAATATCGTAAACTTTTTCATTGACAAACCCCTCCATGACCTTTTTGGACTCATAGTAGGTGAGCTTGGGGACGGGAATGTAGCGGTTAGAGTGCTGGGAAATTTCCGTTTCAGCCTCCCTAATCTCCTCCTCCGGCTTATCCAGATCAAGGTAGACGATTGCACCTTCAACACGGTCTAAATAGAAGTCCCTCTCGTCATCGGACCGGGAAAACGCCTCTAACAGGCGGTGGTAGCGGATGATGATCGGACACTGCGGTTCTGGGTATGAATTCATAACACTTGAGTCTACCATTTGAGCGGATTTCATCGGTAGACAAATTTGAATTCTTTTGGGTATACTTGCCCTACTATGTTAGATATTAAACTGATCCGTAAGGAAAGCGACGTTGTTCAAAAAAGACTTCGCCTTAAAGACCCTAAAATTGACCTAACTCCTCTTCTTAATGCCGATAAAGAGTGGCAATCGATTACCCCAAAGCTCGAGAATCTCAGAGCCGAAAAAAATCGTCTTTCCAAAGACGTCGGGATAAAAAAAGGGAAAGGTGAGGACTGCGCTTTAGAAATGGATCGGATGGGTGAAATTAAAACCCAAGAGACTGAGCTTTCGAGGCAACAATCTCTTTTGAGTGAACAGGTCAGCACCCTACTAAGTGAATTGCCCAACCTCCCTTTTTCCGATGTTCCGTTTGGAACTTCGGCTCAAGATAATGTAGAGATACACCGATTTAAAGAAAAAAAAGAGCTTGGCTTCCCGTTTAAACATCATGTGGAACTTTCGGATGCACTTGGATTGTTTGATTTTGAAAGAGGTGCAAAAATTTCTGGGCGTGGTTTTCCGATCTACAATCATGTAGCTTCAAAAATTGAGCTTGGTTTATGGAATTTAATGCTTGAAACGCACCAAAAGCACGGGTTTCATGTGCGGATGATGCCCCTTCTTGTGCGACCGGAGACTATGTACGCTTCAGGTCAATTACCCAAATTTGAAAACCAACTTTTTAAGATTCGCGATGAAGATTTTCAGCTCTATTTAATTCCTACATCCGAAGTGCCTATCAACAGCCTTTATAGAGATGAAATCATAGATGAGAAAGATTTACCCCTCCTACTCACCTCTTTAACCCCTTGCTTTCGTCGAGAAGCGGGTGCAGCTGGATCCAATGAAAGAGGATTAATTCGCACACACCAATTCTACAAAGTTGAACTTTTTGCACTTACAACACCTCATACAAGCCCCGAAACGCACGAAAAAATGATCGCCTCGGCACATGAAGTTTTAGAGACCCTGGATCTACATTATAGAGATATGCTCCTTTGCACTGACGATATGTCTTTTGCCGCAGCTAAAACGGTTGATATTGAAGTATGGCTACACGGGCAGAATCGTTACTATGAAGTTTCTTCAGCGTCTAACTGCTCTTGTTATCAAGCCAGAAGATCCAATATCCGTTATCGAAAAAAAGATGGTACTTTGGACTTTGTCCATACATTAAATGCCTCAGGACTTGCAACCTCCCGATTAATGGTGGCTCTGCTAGAATCGAATCAAAAAGAAGACGGATCGATCCATTTGCCACAAAAACTTGCAAAAAGGATCGGTTTTGAGGTAATAAGGGCTGATGGCACTATTGCATAACAAGCTTTGCGATTTAATTCAAAGATCTCCTGATCCCTATCATGCTGTAGAGGCAATCAGGGAAACTTTGGGTTTTACCGATTTTAACCTAAGCTCTCATAAAGAACTTAAGGCAGGAAAAAAATATTTTCTTAAAAAAGGGGGATTCTGTTTTGCGTTCATACTCCCCTCAAAACCAATTGAGAGTTTTTGCCTCATAGGTACCCATATTGACAGTCCGGCTCTAAAACTGAATGCGCGCCCTTTCGTCAAAAAAGGGGAAAGGATCTATTTTGATGTCGACCGCTCTGGTGGCATTATGTATACATCTTGGCTAGATCGTGACCTTCTCTTGTCAGGAAAGATTATCACGGACAAAGAAGAAAAGTTAGTTCGTCATGACTCCCATCATTTCTCTATTCCCAACTGCCCCATCCATATTGACCGGGAAAAAAACGATAAACATGCGTTTGATCCAACAAAAGAACTTCTCCCTTTTGTGACAGCCGAAGAAAAAGAGGTTACCCTCTCCAAAATACTTAAAGAAAAAACGATCACAGCGTTCGATTTGTATTTAACCCCAGCAGAAAAAGGGGCTTTAACAGGCTTAGATAACCAGATTCTTTCCAGTTATCGACTTGACAACATGTGCAGTGCGTTTGCGGCGATGGAGGCAATTGCATCCTCAAAACCTCATAAAAACGCCCTGATTGGCGCCCTTTTTTACAATGACGAAGAGACAGGATCCATGTCTGTAGAAGGGGCCGATTCACCCTTTGTAATGGATGCACTTGAGCAGATCTGCCTTTTAACAGGAATTGGCCGGCTAGGATTTTTGCAAGTTAAGGAGAAAAGCGCCTTTTATTCTGTAGACGTTGCGCACGCGTTTGTGGACGGTCATGATCTTAAGTTTCATGCTAACCACCGTCTTGAATTAGGTAAAGGAATTGTAATCAAAAGGAATCACTCCCTTCATTATGCCTACAACATCCAGCTAGAGGCCCATCTTCTTAAAATTTTAAAGAAAAAATCGATTCCCCACCAATTTTTTGCCCCTTTGACAGGAAAAGTATCAGGATCCACCATAGGGCCTCATGTAGCAGCCCGATTCGGTATTCCTACCATCGACGTCGGAATCGCTATTCAATCAATGCACTCGGCTAGGGAATCTTTACACATCAGGGATCTTGAAGCTTTGGTGCGTCTCATGAAGGAAATATATGTGCATGTCTCATGACCATTTCAAAGGAAAAACGGTCCCTGATCATTTGAAACAAGCTCGTGAAAAAGGGGCTAACGCCAGCGAACAGATTCATGGAGTAGAACTGTCGGGCTCTTTTCACGCCGCCTGCGATGCTGTTAAAGAAACGGCTATTTACCTAAGTGTACTTTACTTGATTGTACCACAGGCAATTCCGATATTCGGAATCGGTTTGTGTCTTTGGAAAAGTGGTAGAGCTGCATTTCTCGGCTGGTCTAGGCTCAATCGATTGAACCAATTGATTGAGGAAGAGCATTATGAAATCAAAAATTCGCGAGAAACCGAACAAAAAGAGCTTACCGAAATTTATCGGGCAAAAGGCTTTGAATCGCCACTGCTGGATCAAGTGGTACAGGTTCTAATGGCAGATGAAAACCGTCTTTTGACGGTGATGCTTGAAGAGGAACTCGGGCTAAGGCTAGAGGAATACGAGCACCCACTAAAGCAGGGTTTTGGCGCATTTCTAGGAGTCTTTTTAGCGTTTTTACCCCTTTTCATTGCTACCTATTTCTCCCCAATTGTTTTTTTTATCACCGTTTTTATCCTCTTTGTAGTGGCTACTACAATTTCTATATTGCCCCAAAAAAGATCTTTTATTTCATTCAATACATGGTCAATAAGCCTTGGTTTTCTCGTCCTCTTAACCGTATATGAATTGCATATCTTACTGACTCCCCTATTTACGAGGCTGATCAACCAATGAGTTTTTCCTACGATGATTTTTTTGCTAAAGACTTAGAAGAATCGGAAAACCCCTTTCTAAAGCCTAATTCAAGGCGCACCGGAAAGGATCTTTCTTTAAAAATCTCTATCCTATCAGGCGTTTTTCTTGCGTTATCCTATTCTACCGTCCAATTCCAGAATTTTTCCGTTCTGTGCCTTGGTTTTGTTTATTTTCTCTCTGGCACACCTGCTCTCATTCAAACGATTAAAGATTTAAAAAATTCAATCATCAATATTGATGTGTTGATGACCCTGGCAGCACTTTTATCTGTCTGTATAGGGGCAGAACATGAGGGTGGTTTATTGCTCGTTTTGTTTGCCCTTTCAGAAGCGATGGAAGAGATGGTGGACCGTAAAACCAAAAGTGCATTGAGCCATCTCAACTCACTGGTACCAACCCTTGCAACCGTTGTGCAACCCGATAATACCCGCTTTCAAAAAGCGGTCCAGGAGATCACTGTTGGCACCAAAATCTTTGTCCCTGTAGGTGAAATTGTTCCGCTTGATTCAAAAGTGATAGAGGGCTCTTCTTTTGTCAATATCTCTCATATTACAGGAGAAAGTATACCCGTTTCCAAAACTGTCTCAGATACCGTTGTAGCGGGTTCACTACTCATCGATTCCCCCCTTCTTCTTGAAGTCTTTAAACCAAGCAACCAGTCCACACTAGCAAAAATTATAGAACTTATCACCCAAGCGCAGCATGCAAAACCTAAAATACAGGTTTTTTTAGATCAGTTTAGCGGGATATACGCAAAAACAATCATTGGACTTTCCCTTTTTTTTGCTCTTGCTCTTCCCCTTTTTGGGATAGCGTTTTTAGGGACAGAGGGTTCGATCTACCGTGCACTTGCTTTTTTAATCGCTGCCTCTCCATGTGCATTAATTATTGCGACCCCTACCGCCTATTTAAGCTCTTTGAGCGCCAGCGCCAGACATGGTGTTTTACCCAAAGGGGGTACCTCACTGGATGCCTTGAGTCGCTGTAAATATTTTCTTTTTGATAAAACAGGAACCCTAACAACAGGTGGATTGTCATGCACTCGAGTAGAAAATCACACTAAGTATCCCCTCGAAACTATCTTATCCGTAGCCTCAAGTTTAGAAAAAAACGCGACCCATCCAATTGCACGGGCGATTGTCACCTTTGCCGAGATTAAACACGGAAAAGACCTCATTACCAAAGAGGTACAGGTCATAGCAGGCAAAGGGGTGAAGGGGTTAGTTGAAATAGACGGGCAATTCCATGAAGTTTTTATAGGTCGATCCGAAAGAGAACATTTAACAGAAGAGGTGGTGACCATTTTAAAAATGGATAACGAAGAGGCTATCTTCCATTTTAAAGACGAGTTGCGCCCTGAAGCGCCAAAGATTATTGAAGAGCTGAAAACAATGGGCCGTGTTTTTATGCTCACTGGAGACAGGCGCGAGGTTGCGCAGCCAGTGGGTAGGCTACTAGGGCTGGAGATAGAGGAAATTTTTGCCGACCTTAGCCCTGAAGAAAAATTAGAAAAAATTGCAGAAATGTCAAAACTTGAAAACTGTGCAATGACCGGTGATGGAATCAATGATGGTCCAGCCCTAGTCCGCTCCTCGTGTGGTATAGCCGTAGGCACAGGTCTTTCCTCCCAAACAGCTGTCGAGGCCGCAGACATCGTCATTATGAAAAATGATCTGACTTTAATTCCACAAATTGTCAGACAAGCCAGAGCGACTCAAAATATTGTGCGTCAAAATTTAACGATTGCCCTTTCAGTCATACTCTTAGCCACTACCCCATCTCTTCTTGGGCTCATCCCCCTATGGCTTGCAGTGATCCTTCATGAAGGGGGAACGGTGATAGTGGGGCTGAATAGCTTACGTCTACTTCGTTGGAGATAATAAAAAATTTTTGCTTTTATTCTCTCTATCATCTATGAAAGGCTCAATAGGCCTAAATAGTCGGCAGGGTGCGTCATGTCCGAAAAGGATGCGATCAAAGATCACATTCAGGAATTAAAAAAACATCATGAGTGGTTGCACCACAACATGCCCAGCTGTTTTTTGGCTACTGAAAATAGTCCTTTGATTTTGGAAGTCGCTCATGGTCTGATAGATCTGCCCAAGCACGACAACTTCATCTTACTGCATTTGAAAAATATTACCCTTGTCATAACCGTTGATGAGCTTCATATTGATCTTAAGATTCTCAAAAAGGTAAATTATCTACCTGTTTATAGCTATGAGTCTTACGTATCATCCTCTAATTTGCCAAATACGCAAGCAAAGCTTTATGTAGCTTTTTTGCATCACGCAAGAGTTGGTGGTGGAAGCGAAAAAAAAACTAAACCTGAAAGGGATCTACTTAGTGAAATTTTGGTTCACTATCCAGAGGTTTCTCCAGTAGAGCTCTATCATGTCCATGATAGCCTTTCCCCGAAAATTTTAGAGGGGATGAATCAAAAAGAAAAAGAAGAGCTTTTTCATCTTATCACTAGGTCGATAATTCGCGATCATCTCCAGTTTTATCTTGACGATCATCTAAAACTCTTTTTTTCCTGGAAAAATGTCCCCAGAAACCATTTTTTGACTTACGTAGCTGAACTTTGTAAACGACATCACCTTTCTATAGATCATTTTCACGGCATGTATGTCCCACTTAATGAAAAAGATGATCTTTTAGTGATGCATCTTCATTTAAAAAAAATAGATCAAGGTTTTTCAAGGGATGATTTTTTAAGAGAGCTCTGTTTTTTAAAGTTTGGTCGTTTAAAAGATGTAATAGAGGATCATTTTTTAACAAATGAAATTATCGATGGGACTTATACCGATCTTTTAAAGGCGATGTTAGGATTTAGCCACCAGTTTTTAGTTCATGCAGACAATAATGTTTATTCTTTAGAGCACATTGAAGAGGCCACCCTTCGCTATCCGGAATTAACGCGACAGATTTTGACCCTTTTTCAGCATAAATTTGACCCAAGCAATCGAAGATTTGAACATTACGAAAAAGAAAAAAACCATCTTTTAGAGGAAATCGTAAAAATAGATTCTGGAAATTCTTCGATAGATATTCGCCGTAAAAACGTCCTTAAAACACTTATTCTCTTTACTGATTACTGCCAAAAAACAAATTTTTATAGAGAAAATAAATGTGCACTATCTTTCAGGATAGATCCCAAAATTCTCAATTTTACACCCTATGACCGCAACTCCAAGTTCCCTGAGCTACCTTTTGGAATTTTCTTTTTTTCTAATAAAAATTTTATTGGCTTTCAAATTAGATTCAAAGATCTCTCAAGGGGTGGTCTTAGAACAGTTGCTTTACCCAAAGAGCAGACATCCTGGGAAATCAATAATGTTTTTCAAGAGTGCTACAACTTAGCCTACACTCAGCAAAAAAAAAATAAAGACATTCCCGAGGGCGGATCTAAAGCAATTATTTTCTGTAATATCCACACCCTTTTGAAAGAAGAGACCGAATATTTGATCAAATCTCAGCCTCATCTATCTAAAGATGCACTGGATCAATTTCGGCAGGATTTTCGTTGGAAAATCATCTATGAATCCCAAAGGGCGTTTATCCATAGTTTTCTAACTCTGATCAATTGTACTGAAAATGGGGAACTAAAAGCTAAGCAGGTGATTGACTACTACCGAAAACCCGAATATATCTACCTTGGACCGGATGAGAATATGCATAATAGCATGATTGACTGGATTGCCGAGATGAGCGAGAAAGTCGGCTACAAGCCTAAAAAAGCATTTATTTCTTCCAAACCATTGTTAGGTATCAATCATAAAGAATTTGGAATCACCTCGTTTGGCGTACATACCTGTTTGAAAACTGTTATGCACCATCTAGGAATGGATCCTCAAAAAGATCCTTTCACTATTAAAATTTCAGGTGGACCGGATGGGGATGTTGCAGGAAATGAAATGGCCCTTTTGATCAAGGAGTTCCCAAAGACAGCAAAAATCATCGCGATCACAGACGGTACCGGGACTATTCGCGATACTAAAGGTCTCAACTTTGATGCATTGCTACACCTTTTTGAAAAAGGTGTGGGGATCAAATTCTACCCCACAGAACTGCTTTCCAAAGATTCGTTTCTCCTAGATATCACATCCCGTAAAGAGATTGCCGGTATGGGAGATACCCATCGTCTGATCCGTAATGAAAACAATAAAATCATCGATACCCCTATCCCCGCGTCCGAGGCTTCAAACCTTTATCGTTTAAATCTTTTAAAAGTAGAGGCTGATATATTTATACCTGCTGGGGGAAGGCCACGAACTCTACAGCAGGCCAATATTTCCGACTTTCTAGACTCTCATGGCCAACCAACCTCAAAAGCGATTATTGAGGGGGCAAATCTCTACTTAACTCCTGAAGCACGCCATGTTTTAGAACAAAAAGGGGTTATTATTATCAAAGACAGCTCCGCAAATAAGGGGGGGGTTGTCTGTTCAAGTTTTGAGGTTTTGTGCGGTCTCATACTATCCGACGAGGAATTTGTAGAAAACAAACGGCAGATTGTTGAAGAAATATTGGCATTTATCGAGTCGATTGCCCTGAAAGAGACTCAATTAATCCTAAAAACCGCTGAAGAGTACAATATTGAGTACGCCAAGGCCTCAGATCTTATTGCCGAAAAAATCAATTTTTTTAGCTACAAAATCTTGGATCATCTCCAAAATGTGAACCTTTCTGACTCAATTGACGACCCTTTAAACCAATGTCTAGTGGCCCATTGTCTTCCCATTTTGAGAAGACACCCTGAACGGATCCTCAAGAACATCCCTGATATACACAAAAAAGCGATTATCGCCTCTTTTGTGGGGGCTAATACCGTTTATAAAAACGGGCTGGGGTGGGAACCTTCAATTCATCAAATCCTCCCCTTAATCATTAAAAATCTCATTTAGAAACGATTTAATCCATCCTCAGATCATGCCCCCTTTACCTCATTAAAAATAAGAGCACCCCCTCTATTTTAGATGACTATCTCCCTCATTTATAGTCTCTTGTATTCATTTTTTAGCATTCAAACTTTGAGATTGCTAAATTTTAGGCGCTCCATTATAATATCAATCAGATGCAGAAAGAAAAGCGAAATAAAAGAGCCTTAGAAGTTCTATTTAGCCTCATCGACCTCTATCTTAAAACTGGCAAGCCGGTCGCCTCCAACACCTTAAAAGATGAGTGTCTTCCTCACCTCTCCTCAGCAACTATCCGCAACTACTTTCAAGAGTTAGAGGAAAGTGGTCTTTTGGAGCAGATGCACACTTCTGGAGGGCGCCTTCCAACAGTGGAATCCTTTAAGCTTTTTGCACAAAACTCTATCCAGAATAAAAAGATAGACCCCCAAGATGAACTATTCTTTTTAAATCACCTCGATTTCAAAACATTTGAGCTTCAACGCTCTATAGAGATTGCGGTTGAGTCTCTTTCAGAGGCTACCGGTTTGGCAGCGCTCATCACCAGCCCCCGTTTCGATCAAGATTTTATCAAGGAAATACGCCTTTTTGTCCTTGACTCTACCCGTGTACTTTCGGTCATTATTACCCAGTTTTCAGTCTGCTACACCGATATTTTGCACATACCAAAAAAGTTATCTTCTTTTTCAGCAAAAAGAATCGAGGCATTTTTCCAGTCAAAGCTACAACCCAAAGCGGTTATTTTAGAGGAATTAACCGATGAGGAGTACCCCATCGCGCTACAACTCTATCAAGAAATTTCACTACGATTCATGGTCCGCTATGCCAATTTTACGACAGACGAAGTTCAAAAAGCAGGGCTCTTTCGCCTGCTGAATTTCACCGAATTCCATGACCCCGCCCTTCTTGGATCCACACTTTCACTTATGGAAAACCCCGCAAAAGTGCACGAAATGATCCAAAGGACTATGCGATCTGACCAGATCAGCTACCATGTAGCCGATCCTGTTAACAACGAAACAACCGTCCTTTCGATCCCTTACAGAGTCGATGGAAAACGGGTCGGGGCAATTGCACTTTTTGGCCCAATGCGTATCCCCTACCCGCGTCTTTTTGCCCTCTTAAACCACTTCAGAAATCTTTTTGAAAAACAGTTGGAGCAGGTCGTACTTGCCAATAATATTTCGCTTAGGACCCCTGAAACAACACTAGAACATAACCCCCCACTCTTTTTGGAGAGCTATCATCATGAGTGAAGAAACGACAACGGAACCGATCCAAGAACCTCAAGAGGAATCTTTCGAGGTTAAACTCGAAGAGATGACCCAAAAGTATCGTCATGCAATCGCCGATATGGAAAATATGCGCAAGCGTTTAATGAACGAACAAAAAGAGGTGATCCAGTTTGCCAAAGAACGGCTCATTTTAGAATTTATCACACCGCTTGACTGCCTGGAGAAAGCCCTCTCTTACGAGGCGCATATGTCCAAAGAGGTCCAACAGTGGGCCTACGGCTTTAAAATGATTCTTGAGCAGTTTAAAGAGGTGCTAAGAGAAAACAACATCTACAGTTTCGAACCCCTAAATGAACCTTTTGATCCCCGTGCACATGATGCGATCGAAATGGTGGAATCGGATAAGGAAGGCGGCACAATTTTAGAAGTGCTTGCAAAAGGCTATAAAAACGGACCTCGTGTTTTAAAAGCTGCCCAAGTCAAGGTAGCTAAATCAAAAACCGTGGAACAAGATCAAGGAGAAAACTAATATATGTCAGCAAAAAAATCGAAAATCATCGGTATTGACCTCGGGACTACCAATTCCTGTGTTGCCATCATGGAAGGTTCTCAAGCGAAAGTGATTGCCAACGCTGAAGGTGCAAGAACGACCCCCTCTGTGGTCGCCTTTACCAAGTCGGGCGAGCGCCTCGTGGGAGCAGCAGCAAAACGTCAAGCTGTAACAAACCCAACCAATACCATCTTTTCTGCCAAGCGATTTATTGGACGCAAACACGCAGAAATTTTAAGCGAAACCAAAATGGTTCCTTATAAAGTTGCTGCAGCTTCCAACGGAGATGCCGCGATTGAAGTTGATGGAAAGCTTTTTTCACCACCAGAGATCAGTGCGCAAGTGCTCATCAAAATGAAAGAGACAGCTGAGGCCTATCTTGGTGAAAAGGTAACCGAAGCGGTGATTACAGTTCCTGCCTATTTTAATGACTCACAGCGTCAAGCTACAAAAGATGCCGGACGTATCGCCGGTTTGAATGTGCAAAGGATCATTAACGAGCCGACGGCCGCAGCTCTAGCCTACGGTCTAGATAAGCAACACACCGACAAAAAGATCATCGTATTCGATCTTGGTGGTGGTACGTTTGACGTTTCTGTACTTGAAATTGGAGACGGTGTTTTTGAGGTTCTTTCTACAAACGGTGATACTCACCTTGGTGGAGATGACTTTGACAACGTGATTGTTGCCCACTTAATTGAAGAATTTAAAAAAGAGAATGGTATCGATCTACACAATGATCGTATGGCCCTTCAACGTCTTCGTGATGCTGCTGAGAAAGCAAAATGTGATCTTTCCGGAATGGTATCTACTGACGTGAACCTCCCCTTTATCACTATGGATCAAACCGGACCAAAACACTTAAACATCACCCTTACACGGGCAAAGTTTGAGTCGTTGGCTCATGATCTAATCAAGCGCCTTGAGGCACCTTGCCGTAATGCCATGAAAGATGCTGGCATTTCAGCTAATGACATCCATGATGTAATTCTCGTCGGCGGTATGACCCGTATGCCTGCAGTACAAGAGAAGGTAAAACAGATTTTCAACAAAGAACCACATAAAGGGGTCAACCCCGATGAAGTAGTTGCGGTTGGCGCTGCAATTCAAGGTGGCGTATTGACTGGAGATGTAAAAGATGTCCTTCTTTTGGATGTGATCCCCCTATCTTTAGGGATTGAGACCATGGGTGGAGTGATGACCCGATTGATCGAGCGCAACACTACAATCCCGACAAAGAAAACTCAAGTTTTCTCTACAGCTGCCGATAATCAGCCAGCTGTAACAATCAAGGTTCTTCAGGGGGAAAGACCGATGGCTCACGATAACAAATCTCTAGGAAACTTTGACCTTGAAGGAATCCCGCCCGCAGCTAGAGGTGTACCACAAATTGAAGTGACATTTGATATCGATGCTAACGGTATTTTGAACGTCTCTGCAAAAGATAAAACCTCTGGTAAAGAGCAAAAAATCCGTATTGAGGCCTCCTCTGGATTGACAGAAGATGAGATTCAGCGCATGGTTCGTGATGCAGAATCTCATGCCGAAGAGGACAAAAAGCGTAAAGAGCTTGTTGAGGCTAAAAACCATGCAGATTCTTTAGCTACCCAGGCGGAACGTCAGCTCAGCGAGTATAAAGATAAGCTCCCGCAACCGGTTGTAGAGCAAATCCAAAACTGCATTAATGAGCTGAAAAAAGCTCAGGAAAGCGATGACGCGGCCCACATCCAAGCCAAAATCAATGAGCTCAATCAAAAGCTCCAAAAAATTGGTGAGGAACTGCAAAAGCAAGGTGGCCAAGCAAGTGGACAACAGGATCATCACCAAGGCCACGGTCCTAGTGGACACCAAGGGCATAGCGGGCACCAACACCACTCCAATGAGCCGGAAGAGGCAGAGGTGGAGATCATCGACGATAACAAAAAGTCTTAATTTTTTTGTTACTCCCAGTTGAAAAAAGCACCCTTACCGGGATCGGCAAGGGTGCTTTTTATTAGCGCTATTGAGAGTCTGTTATCCATCGACGATAGTTTAAAAAGCTCTGCTTTTTTAAACTTTTTCTCTATAAAATCTTTGATAGGAACGTATAAATTCCTGTGGATTTGGCTCACACAATACTTCTATATCGATCATAAGGTAGGGAATTTTTTCTAATTTAAAGCCTTTAAAATCGAGAAGAGATTGGCAAATAACCTCTGCTATTGCTGCACTCCCCCTCATGTAAGGTGAAGCCTGTGAGAACCACCAATGAAATTTTGCAATTTCTAGAAAAACTTTTTCTTTATCCTGCTCATCATAAATCTTTTCAACGACGTTTTCCAAAAGCTCTATGATCCTTTTTGCCGAATTAGCGCTGGTATGCCACCAAGTATACTTAAAATGGCCTGTTGCAAATATACGGGGAACATCATAATTCCACAGAGGATAATCTCCACTGAAATGAAGAATTTGAGTGAGTTGAAAATCCTCCCCCTCCAAAGATGATTTGATCAGAAATTTCTTAACGGCAGCACCTGAAAAGCTCATATTTTCGACAGATTCAACCAATTCACTATTCTTCAAAATAAGGTCAATTTTTTCCCCCATGTAAGAGGCCCCAGCCAAATAGAAATTGGATATGATATCTTCATCACGAAGTTTTCCAAAATATTGCCAATCCGAAACTTTGGACTCACTTGCTAATCTCCTTCTCCAGCCTGATGCTATCGTCATGAGATATTCAAGCTTAGGTCTACTGGGCATGGAAAACACAAGGTCCGAAATGCATTTTTGCTTTGATTTTAAAAATTTTTCATGCTCTTCTTTATCGTAATTTCTTGGACGTTCTAGATTGTTAGCATGAACAAAAAATATAAATAAAAATGAACAAAAATAAAAAAATGCTTGTTGATACATCTGAAAAAAACCTTGGTATTTTTATAATAAATAATTTAAATACGTAGAAATTCTTTTAGGCTGACCCTGTTACAAAATATGTCTCGTATTTTCGGACAAATTCTTTAAGATAGGGCTCTAGCAAAATTTCAAATTCCATTTGTCTATAGGGATCTATTTTTAAAGCTACACCCTTAGATTTTAAAAGCGCATCTACTAACAAATTGGCCGCAAAATAGCTTCCTCGAACGAAAGGATTTACTTGCACAAAATACCAGTGAAATACTGCTACCTCTGACATAAATTCTTTCTCAAGAGAATGCTCTATCAATTCCTCCCATTTACAAAATAAATAGTTCTGCATTTTATTTAGATCTTTAGGTGCACTAAAAAAGATTGTCGTATTTTCAAAACCTTCGCCAAAAAAATTTAAAACATGTCCCTCTGAGTAAGGTATTTGATTTGGTACATGAACTATTGCAAGAAGATTAAAGCTAGGAAAAAGGGTGTTTTTTGGCGAAATTTTATAAAATTTTCCATCTGGAAATATCAATCCATTGAGAGAGGATAATGGTTGTTGACCCTTAATTAGTAGGTCTAGTTTTTCTTGAAAATAAGAATCAAGGTCCCATTTTATCCCGCTTCTAATAGCCTCATTTCTCCGCTCTACAAGAAATAAATTTGGATCCTTCAATCCCATTTCTTCTGCAAAAGGTTTACCGATTAGAACAAGTTGTGAAAGAAGATCCAGATAATTGGTATCTTCTTTTATCATAAGACAGATTTGATCGACCAAAGAATCATATTTTTGCCGGTATTTAGAAGTCCTATGAAGGTCTTTTATTTTGTAAGAATCAGATGCAATCAGTGTACTAACAAAAAATCCATAAGAGATAATAAAAAGGCAAGCCAACCATTTGCTTATTTTCACATAACCTCAAAAAATTTAGGGTATTTTATTGTATAAAGTTCCAAATTTGGCTCTAACAGACCCTCTACATCCAAAAGAAGCTTATGTTTTATCTTTAGCGAGATGTTCTTTGATTTTAAAATACTCAAAACAAAGATCTCACCAATGGCCGCACTTCCCCTATAAAAGGGGGTAGCCTGCGTATACCACCAGTTCCAATGAGCGAGTGAGACAAAAAAATCATCATCAGGAGAATCTAAAATTTTTTCATACAATTCCCCCAAATATCTGATCACCTTATCTAAATATTTTGTCTCGGTATGCACCCACACCATCGCTTTATTGGGGTCTGCACCCCAAAAATGGAAGAAATCTCCATAATTTTCCGATAATTTTGTTTGAAGATGGCAAATCCTTGTCAACGGAATACTTTCATTGTTGATTTTACCAAAATATTGGCAATATCGCATTTTAAAAGACTTGTAGTTGTCCCAAAAAGGATCTGCGTACTTTGGAGTCCTATCCAAAATTTGAGCTGCTCGCAGATAAACTTCATCTGAGCAACCTAGACATAGGTGGGAAAACAGTGAGTTTGCCCCCTTAGTCCTTAGGCATCCAAATTTTGTCGCGTGTTCCTCCTCCGATTCCATCGCAATTTTTCGTCTCCATTGGCCCATTTTTTTCAAAAGAGAATTGAAAGGAATTCGCCCCTTAATCTCCGTTCCCATTTGATCTATAAATTGTTCTCTTTGGGCCAAATAGCTTAAATGAACCTCAGCAGACCATTGCCTGGGGATGAACAGCTCTTTAGGTTGCGACGAAAAAGCCTGTGTAAACAGGAGTAGATTAAAGAGGGGAATAAATCTCATAAAAACTTTTATAATTTGTTGCAAATTTTTCAATCTTTTCTTCCGCCAAAGCTTGAAGATCGATCAAAACACGAGGTTTCACCCCACAATCCAGATTTTTTGCTTTTAAGAGTGCTATTGCCAACACCTCGCCTAATGCAGCGCTTCCTCTAAAACAAGGGGTTGCTTGGCAAAACCACCAATGAACTCTAGCCACACTATCCATAACTGCTTGTAAGTCCTCTTGTGATAAATATTTTTTATAAATCTTCTCGATTTCATAAAATATTATAGGAATGTTTTTGGCCGGTGTATGGATCCAAACGTATTTTCTCTTCTCTTCCTTTCCAAAATAGACCCGATAATTCAATCCAAGTTTTTCAAGATTGCCCTCATGCCGAATAATCTGCGTAAGTTGAATGTTTTGAATAGAGGTGGCGTGTTGAATAAGCCCGATGATCGTATATGTGGTAAATAGAGAACCTTTAAGTCCTAATTGGGGCACAGCTTCTACTTTGGATCCCTGTTTTAGAGTCTGATCTAGTTTGTGTATGATCTCTTCCCCACCCGATATACCCAGGGAGGTATGTAACCAATTTGGATCATCCCTACGATCTTTTCCAAAATATGATCTTGTAGGGGTCTTCGTTTTAAAAGCTATCTCTTGGCGCCAATTCCGCGCGTGGTTGTACAAATCCTCAAAAGAACCATTTTTTTTGATTATTTCCATCAAGGCCTGAATTTCTATGTCGCGACTTTGCAAAAATAGTAGATGATTTTCGTGCGAAATTTTTCTTGGCCAATTAATTATGGAATCTTTTTCAATCCCCCAAAAGGGAATTATAAAAAAACATAATAAATAGATTCGAAGACCAAATTGATAAATTTTTAAGAAATGGAAAAAAATATAATTGATTTGCTTCATCAAGATAATTATCTAAAAAATAGTTCTTTAAATCATACTTTTATATTTAAAAAGTCGGCAATATTTTTGTTTAAAAATCTCTCTTTAATTAATCGTAAAAACTTTTATTAGTTTTTTTTGTTGCTCAATTAATTTTTTTTTAATAGTTAGAGTTTAACAAAAAAATTAGGCAAAAAAATGAGATCCTATTCTTTTCTTCCGATCCTTTGTTGCCTCTTTTCGAGTGTTGGGTTTTCTGCAGCCTCATCGACAAAAGTTGTTGAAGCCATACCCCAGCTCTCCGAAGGGGTTACTTATGGCGGACCTAACTTAAGCGATAACGCTTGGCAAATCCAATTGGGTGCAGACTATATTCTATGGCTTGTAACACAAGAAGGCCTCGAGACAGCTTTTTCTAATATTACAACTGATGGTGCTAGCCCAGCTATTCCGGGGATGGGAACAGCCTATCAACCCGAATTTAAATTACGTAGCGGGTTTAAAGTCCATGCAGATGTGGTTTTAAGAGAGAGCGAAAATGTTGACCTTTTCTTACAATATATTTGGCTTGGAAGAAACACAAATACGGTATCAAATAATACAAATATCAATTTGACCTACCCAAGTTTTTTTGTAAACCCGATTGATAGTGGTAACGGTCACCCTATTACTGGTTTTGTAAATTCTACAACTACCAGCTACCAACTATATTATAACGTTCTTGATTTTGAAATCGGACGTTATTCAAAATTGGCAAGCAGCAACCTCTCCTTCAGACCTTTTTGGGGTATCCGTGGTACTTGGCAAAAAGTGAACTGGAACACTGTTTATTACGGAAAAGCAGAAGATTCTCAAGTCGTTGGTAATACAGCGAGAAATATCTATGCCCAACAAAAGACAAATGGCGCTGGAGTTCGCGGCGGGTTGAACCTTGCTTGGAATCTTTTTCCGTGCCATGTCCATTTAAAAAACATTAAAATCCTCGGGACGGCTGCATTGGCAGGTATTTACGGTCAAACAACTGTAAATTGGAAAACAGGTGAAGTCAAAAGTGGACAGTTTATTACTTACCAATATACTCAAGACCAGATCTACCGTATTACACCGGTATTTGATCTATCTATTGGTTTAGGTTGGGACTGTTCTTTTGGAGGAGACTGCTGCGATCGCTATAATGTAGAATTGCATGCTTTATGGGATACTCAAAGCTGGGTCAACTTTAGCCGGCTTGATTTACCTTCTTTTCAAAGCAGTGGACAAAACAACATGACTGTACAAGGTTTTACTGTTGGTCTCTCGCTAACATTCTAATCTTTGATCTATCCTAAAAAAAAGGGGCCTATTATAAGCCCCTTTTTTTTTACTCCTAACTAAAGACAATTTAGCTTTCACAACACGTATTATTCAAACTGTAGCATCCACTACTTTTGAAAAAAAACTATTGCCTTAAAAAATTCTAATAACTTTTAAAAT
>RGYU01000011.1 GCA_010031885.1 Chlamydiota bacterium
TGTGGGGGAGTAGTTCAATCGGTTAGAGCACTTGCCTGTCACGCAAGAAGTTGCGGGTTCGAGTCCCGTCTCTCCCGTATATTTTATGGCTGTAACAACGATCAAATCAAGATCTTTATACCAGCTTGCCGTCAGCACTGTAATGATGGTTGTAGGCGCTTTTATTGCAGCTTTTGCAATCCAAGTGTTCCTCGTTCCAGCCCATCTTATTGATGGTGGCGTCATTGGTGTCGCGTTGATCCTAGGTCGACTTTTCAACGAAAACCTCATTCCCCTTTACATCATACTTCTGAATGCCCCTTTTGTTTTCTTGGCTTCAAAATTCATTCGTCGCACTTTTGTAATCCAAATGATTGTTGCCGTGCTGTTGTTTGCATTCTTCTTAATCCTGTGCAACCAGTTCCCTCCCTTCATTGGTGATCCACTCGAAATTATTGTTGTTGGTGGCGCCTTACTTGGTATTGGTGCAGGGATGATTATCCGCAGCGGTAGTTGCACAGATGGAACCGAAATTTTAGGCATCATCATCAATAAAAAGATGGGGTTTACTGTCGGTCAGGTTGTCCTTTTCATAAACTTCTTCATCTTCGCTGCCTACGGACTTATTTTTCAGGATTGGCACATTGCGTTGCGCTCCCTTCTAACCTACGTAGTTGCCTTTAAAATGATTGATCTTGTGATTACTGGACTTGATGAGCTTAAACAGGTGATGATCATTTCTGCCAAACCTCAGGAGGTTTGTGATGTGATCCTTCAGGAACTAGGTCTTGGCCTTACAGTCCTTTATGGACGTGGCGGTTTTTCGAAGACAAATCGAGAAATTCTACTAGTGGTAGTTGAGCGTCTTGACTTGGCCGATCTTAAGGAGCTGGTATTAAATGTCGATCCTGAAGCGATTCTGACTATTCAAGATTTACATGAATTTGTCTCTGGTCGGTCCCCTAAAAAGATTAAATCAAAAAACACCAACAAACTCCCCGTCCTGAGCCAGGAATAAAAAAGATTGGCCAAAAAGCCAACCTTTTTTTGCAACTTGTCTACACTACAATTAAACTTCTACAAGATTTAATCTCTCTAAAAGACCTTGTTCAATCATCGTATCAATCGAATTGATAGTAAGTTTATTTTGAAGAAATCCTTCATGATCTAACATCATCTGATGAAATGGGATTGTTGTTTTTGTGGGGGCCACAAAAAACTCTCCTAATGCCCTTTTGGAAATCTTAATCACCTCTTCCCTGTTTTTTCCTTTCACAATCAACTTGGCGATCATCGAGTCATAGTAAGGAGGGATTGAGTAGCCTTGAAAAGAATGGGTGTCCATTCGAATGTTTGGTCCCATAGGAGGCTGGAATAGATCTATCTTTCCCGGGCAAGGAACGAAGCCGTTAAATGGATCTTCTGCATTGATTCTAAATTCCATCACGGCTCCACGCATCTGTACATCCTCTTGATGGATCGACAGCTTCTCTTTTCGGGCAATTTTGATTTGTTCTTTAATTAGATCTACACCCGTCAGCTCTTCGGTTACACAGTGTTCTACCTGAATTCTGGTGTTAACCTCCATAAAATAAAAGGTTCTGTTTTGATCGAACAAAAATTCGACAGTACCAACAGAATTATATCCCGCTTTTTTACACAAACGCACAGCAGCACTTGTGACATATTCCCTCTCTTGAGGTGTTAAAACAGGAGATGGGGCCTCTTCGATCAGTTTTTGACGCCTTCTTTGCGTTGTGCAATCTCTTTCAAAAAGATGAATCACGTTACCGTAGTGATCCGCAAGAATCTGAATTTCAATGTGGCGTGGATTTTGAATAAATTTTTCTATGTAAAGGGCATGATCTCCAAAAGCCTTTTCTGCCTCCTGCTGAGCTTGGTAGAAGCGCTCAATGAAGGGCCCCTCCTCGAAGAGAATATGAATTCCTCTACCTCCGCCACCACTTCTGGCTTTTAAAACAACAGGAAATCCTATCTCTTTGGCCTCTGCAAGAGCCTCTATCGGGTCAAATAATGCGTGGATACGTCCGGGAACTACAGGAGCCTTAGCTAAAGTTGCAATCCTTTTCGCTTCAACTTTATTTCCTAATTTATCAATTGCATCCGACGAGGGGCCAATAAATACAATCCCTAATTTTTCGCAGCTCCTGGCAAATTCGGCATTTTCAGATAAAAAACCATATCCTGGATGGACAGCGTCTGCTCCACTTAACTCAATCGCACTCAATATTCTTGGAATGTTAATATACGAATCCGTTGCAGGGGCAGATCCTATGCAAAGGGACTCATCAGCAAGTAACACATGGAGGGAATCGGCGTCGGCAGTAGAATGTATAGCTACAGTTTGTAATCCCAAATCTTTACAGGCGCGGATGATCCTTACGGCAATCTCACCGCGGTTGGCAATCAAGACTTTCTTCATTTGGTAAGTTCCAATAATATCAGGTGAATAGCTCTAAACAATTGAAAATAATGGACGGCCAAAATCAACCGCTTCTTTGTCTTCGACAAGAATTTGCTCAACTGTTCCATCATGAGTAGATTTCACCTCAAAATAGGTCTTCATCGCTTCAATTAAGCAGAGTGTTTGCCCTTTTTTCACTTTGGAGCCGATCTCTACAAACCTAGGCTTTTGAGGTGATACAGAGAGATAAACAGTTCCTACCATTTGCGCTTTCACAGCATTTTTTGATGAAAAATCTTGCTCTTTTTTATTTTGCATTAAACTTAAATTTTGAGATTCAGATGAAACTGCAGGCAGGGATTTATTAGAAAGAGTTTTTACCTCCTCTTCCAAAGAAAATTCTAGCGAAATTTCTTTGCCATCTGCTTCCTTAACTGAAAAATTTTTTATTCCATTTTTTTTCAGCAAATCTATCAAACTCTGAATGTGATTAAGATCCATTAAACCCTCTGAATATAGAGATTCTGTGTCGTATCCACTTTTATGATATCCCCGACCTCAATGAACATCGGGACTTCTATCTCGGCATTTGTTTCAAGCGAAGCAATTTTTGATCCACCCACAAGACCTCCGCCCTGATCTTTTACGTTTACAACAAGGAGTTCCAAAAATTGGGGAAGCTCAACTGAAAACACGGTATCCCCGTAAAAAAGAGCGCGAACCTCAATCCCCTCTTTTAAGAAATTTGCACGGTCTTTAATGATCTCCTGCGGAACAAGTACCTGCTCTAGATCATCGATGTCCAAAAAAAGATGCTCGCTTCCCTCAAGGTAAAGATACTCAAGTCTCCTTTTTGAAATTTTGACCTCTTCAATCTCCTGGTCGGGCTTGAAGTTACGTTCGATAATTTCAGAGGTAACAGGATCTTTAAGCGTCGCTTTGAAAAAAGGGGGACCTTTTGGCAAGGTTACCTTGATGATTTGCTCTAAGAGAAGGATTTTCCCCTCAAATCGAATGGTTGTTCCAGGAACGAGCTGCTGGACTAGTACGGTTAACATCTTTCCTCCACTATCGGATAGAGCTGGGCAATATCCTCAATCACATAATCAACACATAAGTCGGGTAGAATGCTAAAACGATTGCGCATGGCCCGATACAGGACAGTTACCATTCCCAACTCTTTAGCTGGTTCTAGATCATCCTCGATACGGTCTGCTACGACAATCACCCGATTTGGTGGCGTCTTGAATTCTTTTAAAATTGTTTCATAACACCCCTTCTTTGATGAAGAGGTGACTTCAATTTTACTAAATAACGAATAAGGAAGACCAGATTTTTTCATCTTTGATTGCTGAAATATTTCATCGCCTCTTGTTACAAGGATCAAATTGGCAATAGATTTCAAGTCGTAAAGTAATTTTTCTGATCCAATCACCATTTGGGGGGTAAGGTCGTTAAATTCAGGGTCGCTGATAATTTTTTGCCCGTGGACTAAAAGAGCGCGATCTCCCCCGTATAAAAAAATAAATTCTTCCAAAGCCTCTTTTGAGCTAGATCCGGTTCTATTAAGCCTTTCCAACACTAAAAGCGCTTCATCACGATCTTCAATATTTAGACCGGACGAGATCATTTTATCTAAAACCCTATCTAATCTTGGCTCAACAATTGATTGCGTTGTTTCTATAAGGGTATCATCAAGATCGAATAAGACTAACATTCTTTTTCGCCTCCTCGATAATCTGGATAAGACTGCTTGCAAGGCGATCGTAATCGTGGCGTATTAAATTTCTTTTTATCAGATCCCGTTGGTTCGATTTGTCGATCGATCCCAACAGCTCAGCTTGAATCACTCGCGAGTCAAAAAGATCACACTCGACTAGATCTCCTTCCTGGGCATAGCGATCGATCAATTCTTTTGGTGGGCGCTGGGAATTGACAACAATATAATCTATCACGCCACTCCCCAAAAACACCTCAAGCTCACGAATATAATCGCTCACTTTAAAACCTGTTGTTTGCCCTTTTCTATTCATCAAATTGACAACAAAAATCTTGATGGCTTGGGTTTTTCTTAAACTTTCTACGACTCCATCAACTAAAAGATTAGAGATAACAGAGGTATAAAGACCTCCGGGCCCAATCACAATCGCATCTGCACTCATAATCCGGCTAATAGCTTCTGGATTTGCTTTTGGATAAGGATCTAAAAAGATTGCGCTGTAACCTTGGTCAATCTCATTTGAGAGGTAAATCTCTTTTTCGCTCTCTAGTACTTTGCGATTATTCAGCATCATTTTAAGTCGTACGTGCTGCGTGGTAACCGGTAAAACTTTGCCTTTAATGTTCAAAACACGACTTACTTCTTCGACAGCTGTTTCAAAACTTCCCGTAACTTTCTCGAGTGCAGACAAAAAAATATTTCCGAATGTATGACCAGTTAAAAAACCCTCATTAAAACGGTAATTCATCAGATTCCTCATTAGGTCGGAGGACTCGCTCAAAGCCACAATACACTGGCGAACGTCACCTGCCGGAAGAACACCCAGCTCGTCTCGCAAAATCCCTGTACTACCACCGTCGTCAGCCATGGTGACTATAGCAGTCAAATCGACGGCATACTCCTTGAGACCACGCAGAACGACATAATTACCAGTTCCACCCCCTAAAGTACAGATTCGCTTCACTTATCGCCTCGCATCAGTTGAATAATCTCTTTCATCGGCCTATTTTTATCAAATAAAGCACTAGCCGAGACCAAAATATCTGCACCCTTTTCTCTACATAATTTTGCATTCTCTAGGTGAATACCACCATCCACAGAAATCTCAAACTTTAGTTCTGAATGATTTTTCTTCATCATGCTCAAAAATTCTATACGATCTACCATCTCATCCATGAATTTTTGTCCGGCAAAGCCAGGATGAACAGTCATCACGATCACCTGGTCAACTTTTGCTAAATGCGGTAACAACAACTCTGGATTTGTCTCGGGAGATATGGCCAATCCAACCTGCATACCGCAAGTTTTAATAAATTTGATCGTATCATCGACATACTCAGTAGCCTCAATCTGAAATGTAAGTCTATCTGCGCCCGCCTTTTTGAACCGTTCGACGTAATCATAAACACGATAAATCATGAGATGGACATCAAAAAACATTTTGGAACAGGATCTTAACCCACGGACAGTGTCGGGTCCGAAAGTGATGTTATCGACAAAATTGCCATCCATCACATCAAGATGAACCATATCGGCTCCACCTTGTTCAATTTTTTTCAATTCATCAGCAAGGCGACACATGTCTCCACCAATGATTGAAGCGGATATCTTAGCTTTTTTCATTGATATTATGTAATCACACCCTTATCAATCCGCTCAAGAAAAATTTGGTTCATCATCTCCTCAAATTTTTGCATGGTTTCAGCTTGAGGCTGATAAAGATAGAAAAGACTAAAGCTTCGACCCCAAATCAAAACATGACCTTTAATCCACTCAAATTTTGTTTTGATGCACGCTTTAGCAGCTTGATCAATTTTAGTCGCAATTTTGAAAGAGGCTAAAATCAACACCCCTTCTTTGCCTCTTTTTACAAAATGTTCGCCGGTAAGATGCTTGGATCCATCAATAAAAAATTGGAACATTTCAATCAGTGGCTCCAGCGTAAACAGATATTGAATTTCAAGAGGCTGCAAAGAGAGGAAAAAGTTTTCTAGAACCATTTCGTCATGCTCTTTTAAGCAATCCTTGTAAAGTCTCAAATTTTCAATTTGTTTAGAAATCATTCCCCCATTGTAGTCGCGGAATTGAGGAAAGATTTTTCGTATGAAATCGGTAATATGTGCCCGAACTTTTAAAGAATCTACCGAGTGGTCGGCTCGTATAAACCCGTTTAGGTCAATATCTAAACGTATGGTAGAGGCTTCGATTTCTATCAGTCGCTGATAAAAACGGCGCGACGCCTCTAAATAAACTCCAATTCCCTGTTTGCGCATCGTAGTTAACCGCTCTATCGGAGTAGAATCATAGGGGCGTACAATAAGTACAAGATAACTCAAGTACGTCTCGTACTGCCTTTCAAAATGAATAGCAACTTGGGGTATATCCTCTTTATGGGAAATCTCGTTACAAAGCGTAACGATGCGACGCATCACATCCTCTTCGTTTCGAGGCATAAACACTTGGTGAACATAACGCTCAATAGAGGAGGATAACGTAAACTTAAGCCCCCTCTCTATCTCTTTGCGATCCAAATGGGTGCTTAACTCTACTAAAAAAATGGAATCATGGTGCAAGCGAACAAAACTTTTTTCGTGCACCTGTATGGATGGGTGGATAAGGTGAAGCGATTTTTTAAGATGTTTCAATTCGAACGATTCATTAGGAGCTAGCGGCAAATAAAGAGCTAAACCAAGTTTTGAGCCAATAGGCTCTTTTGCTATCCCAAAAACCTGAATCTTATGCTCTTTTTCGTCGCCAGCGTCCTCTTGGTGCTCTTTGATCTGCATTTGGAGAAGGACGTACCTTGTAAACCATTTTTTCCATTTCTTGATCGCAGGGTCAGCCTCTATTCTCTCGTTAAATTCAACCCAAAACCTGCGCAAAAATTTCTCTAGTTGGTTACGGTGGAAAGGCAATCGCCTGTTGAAAAATGAAAAAAGGTCTTGCAACTGCAAATACTCCTGATTTGCCCCCCCTTTTTTTCTCTCAAAAGTACGCTCTGCAATATCCTCTTTTTCACAACCTCGCTTTACCTCCTCCATAAAACGATCCAAATGTTCGTTGAACTGGACAAACTCAGCTTGAGAGCGAAATACAACATACGACTCAATGAGGGTTAAGGGGCATTCAATCCCCTCCAGCCGTAAACAAGAAGCAAAAAATCGATCCAAGGCGGTGATTTGACCAGGAATCAGGGAGGTAGAGCAAAGGGTAAAAAAATAGTGAGATAGCCCCTCCTTATCTTTAGCTAAAAGGTAAAGACTCACTCCTAAAGGATGCTCCACAGCCCGTTCTACAAAAAACAGAGGTAGTTTTGTTCTTAGCAAAGAGGGTTTGTCTGCGAGCTCTTTGGCCGTTTCACAATTTGAAAATATTTGATGCATGATCCGCTCTTTTGTAGAGCGATATAAATCCAAGACCTTTGGTGGTGATGGGTTTGGATAAGGCTTGACCATGAAATTTTCTGCTGCTTAACCTTTCTTGTCGACCGGTTTCAAAGAATAACTTTTCTTTTTTCTGTCGTTTTTAGCACGTATAGCAGTTCTTAGTTTTTTTTTGAAAATGATTCGTAGGGGTCGAATATATTAAATTAATATTTACTCCGTTTCATATCCAAAAGAGGGATTCTGTATATTAAAAAAATTTGAGTGTATTTTAGTACCAACAATCTCAAACTCTGCACCCTCTACAGGCAAAATTTCAATCGGCACATTCAGCTTTTTCGCCAATTTTAGTGCTCTTAAGTGTAACAAAGGACGTTGTTCATGAGCCAGAATCTTGTAGGCCTCATCATAACTAGAAAAGGGAATGATTTTTGATGCTGGATCAGTATGTGGATTTTGATTGTAAAGACCTCCCACATCCTTATAATAACAGACTTTCAAGGCTTTTAATGCATAGGCCAAGGCCACCGCCGTGGTGTCCGATCCACCGCGGCCTAGTGTAGTCACCTCTTTAGCGGCAGACACACCCTGAAAACCGGCAACAACAACGACCCTATTTTCCAGAAGAGCTTCCTCTAATCTGGTGGGTAAAACATCAATAATTCTAGCATCCGTAAAATCATTTGTTGTCAAAATACCCGACTGACTTCCTGTAAAAGAGGCCGCATCGACCTTTGAATCCATAAGGGCCATTGTCAAAAGAGTCATACTGATTCTTTCTCCAACAGAAATCAAAAGATCCAGCTCCCGCTTTGGAGGGTTAGGAACCACAGAATGTGCCAAAGCTAAGAGCTCGTCGGTTGTATTTCCCATAGCGCTGACAACTATAATGGGTTGATAACCATTTTTGACATAAGTGATAATTATATCTTTAATTTGATGAATTTTTTCTATTGTTGCGAGGGACTTCCCTCCAAATTTTAAGACGATTCTCAAGGACATACCAAACCCTTTAAAGGGTAGCAAATGTGTTGATTTTTATTACAGAGGCTTGCTAGACTTGTCAACAAAACGTAAAAACTCTAGGAGAACCCTTTAACATGCCCACAAAACCAAAGAACGAATGGATCCACGACGAAAGCAAAATTCTTGACGAGGACAACTTCAGCTCTGCCGACCGCGAACTTTTTAATCAATTCGTAAAAGGTACCCACGCAGACGACTCTATCACTGTCAGCTCTATGGTTCCCGGACAAATCTTGAAGGGTAAAATCGTCCTAGTAACTAAAGATTTTGTTATTGTAGACGTAGGTCTCAAGTCTGAAGGCCTCATCCCAATCGGCGAATTTGAAGATCCTAACGAGATTATCATCGGCGGCGAGGTTGAAGTCCTTTTAGATCAAACTGAAGGTGACAACGGCCAAATCGTTGTTTCAAGAGAAAAGGCGATCAAGCAACGTCGCTGGGAATACATTGTCAACCATTGCGAAGAAGGCTCTATTGTTAAAGGTAAAGTTACTCGCAAAGTTAAGGGTGGCTTGATGGTCGATATCGGTGTTGAGGCATTCCTCCCCGGTTCACAAATTGACAATAAGAGAATCAAGACCGTTGATGAATTCTTAGACAAAGTTTTTGAAGTCAAAATCCTTAAGATCAATATTGACCGTAAAAATATTGTAGTTTCCCGTCGCGAAATCATTGAAGATGAGCGCGTATCCAAAAAAGCAGAAATGCTTGATGATATCCAACCAGGCGATATCCGCATTGGTGTTGTGAAAAACATCACCGATTTCGGTGCTTTCCTTGACCTCGACGGTATCGACGGCCTTCTGCACATTACCGATATGGCATGGAAGCGCGTGCGTCACCCATCAGAGCTTGTTCAGCTCGGAGATGAAGTTGAAGTGATGATTCTCAGCGTTGATAAAGATAAAGGGCGCGTAGCTCTTGGTCTTAAACAAAAAGATCATAATCCTTGGGATGAGATCGAGGCAAAATACCCGATCGGAACCAGAGTCCGTGGCAAGATTGTCAATCTCGTGCCTTATGGAGCATTTATTGAGCTTGAGCCTGGAATCGAGGGATTGATCCACGTTTCAGAAATGTCCTGGGTTAAAAATGTTACAGATCCTAGCCAAGTAGTCAACCGAGGTGACGAAGTTGAAGCGATTGTTCTTTCTATCCAAAAAGATGAAGGAAAAATTTCCTTGGGGATCAAGCAAACAGAAGAAAATCCATGGGATAACGTTGATGATCGCTACCAAGTAGGCAAATCAGTCAAAGTAGAGATTCGCAACCTCACCAATTATGGTGCGTTTGTTGAGCTTGAGCCGGGTGTTGATGGCCTCATCCATATCTCAGATCTTAGCTGGATCAAAAAAGTTTCTCACCCATCAGAAGTTCTCAAAAAAGGGGACTATGTTGAAGCAGTAATCCTTTCTGTAGACAAGGAAAGCAAAAAAATCACGCTTGGGGTAAAACAGCTTACCGATAATCCATGGCAATCCATTGAAGAAACAATGCCTGTAGGGAGTGTTGTTCGAGGTAAAGTAACAAAAATCACCGCTTTTGGTGCATTTATTGAGCTTGCCAACGGAATTGAAGGGCTTGTACACGTGTCTGAGCTATCCGATCGTCCGTTTACAAAGATTGAAGATGTTGTTCGCGTAGGCTCTGATGTAGAAGCTAAAGTGATCAAGATTGATCGTGAACATAAAAAAATCTCCCTTTCAATCAAAGAACATGAGCTTGGAACTACCAAATCTAGCCGTGATGCAATTGTTCTTGATGGTAAAAAACGATAATTAGGGCAACTGATGAATAAAGAGCTTATTGCCATTTTCGAGTATCTCGAAAGAGAAAAAGGGATTAAACGCGATGTGATCATTAAGGCTATCGAAGAGTCCCTTACAATCGCTGCGCGCAAAAAAAACAAAGGTGTGAATAACGTCATTGTTGAAGTTAATCCTAAAACCGGATCTATCGTTGCTATCGCCCACAAAGAGGTAGTAGACCACGTAGAATACCCGGAGGAAGAGATCCTCTTGAAGGACGCACAAGCTCTTGATCCAAAGGTCAAGGTTGGCGACTGGATTGACATCGAAGTAACCCCAGAAGATTTCGGGCGTATTGCAGCTCAAACTGCGCGTCAGGTCATTTCGCAAAAACTGCGTGGCGCAGAAAAAGAGGTGATCTACGAGGAGTTTCGCCACAGAGCCGGAGAGCTAATTTCAGGTTCCATCCGCAGAATCTCTAAGGGTGGTACACTGATTGTAGATCTCGGTAAAGTCGAGGCCCTTTTGCCAACGCGTTTCTATCCGAAAGGGGAGAATTACGCTGTCGGCGATAAGGTTTTGGCCCTCTTGCTAGAGGTGCAGGATACCGAAACTGGTGGAGCGGAAGTAATTTTATCTCGAAGCCATCCTGACTTTGTGATAGCCCTTTTGCAACAAGAAGTTCCCGAGCTTGCTGAGGGTGTAATCCAAATTCGTAAAATTGTTCGTGATGCAGGTTTCCGCACCAAAATCGCCCTTGTCTCGTCAGATCCAAAATTGGATCCAGTCGGAGCATGCGTCGGTGTGCGTGGTGGCCGTATTAAAAACGTCCTTAGAGAATTGGGGCATGAAAAAATTGACCTCTTCCCTTGGAGCGATAATCCTATTCAACTCATCAAAAATGCGTTATCCCCAAGTGAGATCAGGCGCATCGATGAGACCGAAGAGGGTGATTACGTCATTGTGGTTGCAGATGAATCTTACCCTTCAGCCCTTGGCCGTCGTGGTGCAAATGCTCGCCTAACTGCAGATCTTCTTGAGAGACGAATTGAAATTTTCAAAGAATCCGAGTTTGAGCGCGGAGCATTTGAAGAGCAACGAAGACTTGCTTTGTCAGAGGATCCCGTCCTAGACTCCCCCCTTACCGACCTGCATGGTGTCAACCAGCTGGTCATTGATGCGTACATCCAAAATGGATTGGACACATTGAGAAAAATTTTACAAAAGAATGCTGCCGAAATCTCACGCGAGACAGGTTTGAGCATCGAGATCGTTGAAGACACCATCGACCGCATTCGCAAGCATGTAGGAAGTTCGATTGGCTAAGAATCTTAAGATCAACGTAAAAAACAGTCAACTCAGTCAAGTTCTCAAGGGGATTCGTCAAAAAAAGGGCGAATCCGATGAGACAGAAGTTCGAGAAAAAGAACCCGAGTCTAAATCTACCGAATCGACATCTGCTGTTGCAAAACCTCTCCCAAAAAGGGCACCGAGAGTAAAAAAAGCTCCCACCGAGGACTCTTTTCAGGAGGAGGCACACCATAAGCCGGCGCCAGCGAGCTTTTCTCATGATACAGAATCCAAATCAGAGCCTTCTAGCGAGAAAGTTACAAAACTCGAAAAAGAACTCTTCAAGGAAGAAAACACAAAAGAAAGCTTTGAACCTGCTGAACCTATGAAAACTGAACGCCCTGCAGCAAGTTTTGAGTCGCGCCCGCAACGCTCCTTTGAAAGTCCTGCAAAATCTACTAACCGTCCCTCTTTTTCTTCTGATCGACCACAAAGAGCCGGATTTCAGCCAAAAAGTATGAGCTTTGAGCGCTCAAACGAAGGATATTCAAGACCTACCACTAGTGGCTCTTACCAAAACCGTTCTGACGAAACTACCGATCAAACACGTGTCTCAGGTCGCGCTGAACCAAGATTTCCATCTAGTTCCTACACCGAAAGAAGATCTCCTAAAGAGACGTCTGGACAGCACCAGGGACAACCGTCAGCTCAGGAGAACACAGGTTACACAACACAACGGCGCCCCTACCCACCGCGAGAAGGTGGCGAAAGACGTCCCTACACGCCGCGTGAGGGTGGTGAGGGAAGAACTTATGCCCCCAGAGAAGGTGGTGAGCGCCGTCCATACACCCCAAGAGAGGGTGGGGAGGGAAGACCTTATTCTCCGCGTGAAGGTGGCGAGAGGCGACCTTACACTCCAAGAGAAGGTGGAGAAGGGAGACCTTACACTCCGCGCGAAGGTGGTGAAAGGCGCCCCTACACCCCAAGAGAGGGTGGTGAGGGAAGACCTTACACTCCAAGAGAAGGTGGTGAGAGGCGACCATACACTCCAAGAGAAGGTGGAGAAGGGAGACCTTACAATCCGCGCGAGGGAGGCGAAAGGCGTCCATACACACCTAGAGAAGGTGGCGAAAGACGCCCCTACACTCCACGCGAAGGTGGTGAAGGGAGACCGTACACTCCGCGCGAGGGTGGTGAAAGACGACCATACACACCACGAGAGGGTGGTGAAAGACGACCTTATGCCCCGCGAGAAGGTGGCGAAAGGCGTCCGTACACTCCGCGCGAGGGTGGAGAAAGGCGACCATACACTCCGCGTGAGGGTGGTGAAGGGAGACCTTACCCACCGCGCGAGGGGGGCCGCCCAGGTTTTGGTCAGCGCACCGGTGGACAACGTCCCCCGTTTCAACGACCCCCATTTATTCAGGGAGCCGGCTTTCCCCCTGCGCAAACTGATGTAGGTTCAAGACGTTCCTTACCACCGACAAAGAAAGGGCCTCCTGCTAAAGAGGATGAGAAGAAGAAGCGAAAGCTGAATGAACCTTCAAAAAGTTTCGATAGTCGTGATCGCCACGGTTTAAGAGAGGACGATGAAGGCTTTCAGCGTCGAAAATTCAAGACGCATTCAAATAAAATGCAAAAGTCTGAGGAAATTCTTAGACCAAAAGCGATCAGCGTCGTTCTACCTATCTCTGTAAAAGACTTGGCCGCAGAAATGAAGCTTAAAGCGGTAGAGGTGATTGCCAAATTGCTTGGGCATGGAATTAAATGCATGTTGAACGACCTTTTAGACGATGAGACTGTTGTACAGCTTGTTGGTGCTGATTTTGGTTGTGAAATTTCAATAGACACCACTAAAAAGGATCGATTAGATATTACCGATAGAAGTATCAGCGATGAAATTCAGTCTTCCGATGCTCAAGATCTAATTTCTAGACCACCTGTTGTCGCATTTATGGGTCACGTTGATCATGGTAAAACAAGTTTGATTGATGCCTTGCGTAAAAGTAACCTTGCATCTAAAGAAGCGGGTGCTATTACGCAGCATATTGGGGCTTTCAGTTGCCATACACCTAATGGTGATATCACAGTTTTGGATACCCCAGGCCATGAAGCTTTTACTACCATCCGCTCTAGGGGTGCTAGCGTTACAGATATCGTTGTGCTCGTTGTTGCTGGTGATGAGGGTTTCAAGGTACAAACAGACGAAGCAATCCGTATCGCAAAAGAGGCTCACCTGCCTATGATCTTTGCGATCAATAAAATGGATAAAGAGGGCTTTGATCCTGAAAAAATCTACCGCCAAATGGCCGATAGAGAGCTGTTACCAGAGGCTTGGGGTGGAAACATCCCAACTGTAAGTTGTTCTGCTCTCAATGGACAAGGCGTAGAAGAGTTGACTGAGCTACTTGCTCTTCAATCTGAAATTCTCGAGCTCAAAGCCAATCCAAAATCAAGAGCACGTGGAACTGTTTTGGAGTCACAGATCATAAAAGGTCTAGGCCCCTCAGCCACCCTTTTGGTACAAAACGGTCAGTTAAACATCTCTGATGCCCTTGTTTTTGGAGAGGTCTACGCACGCGTCAAAACTATCCAAGACGAGCATGGCAAACAGCTGAAATTTGCTGGTCCATCACAAGCGGTTCGGGTGACAGGTCTTTCTGATGTTCCACCATCTGGTAGCGAGTTTGTTGTTGTTAAAAGTGAAAAAGAGGCTAGAAAGATTTGTGAGCAAAGAGAGGCGGAGTCAAGGAAAACGAAACTACGTAAACAAGCTTTCAATCTTGGTTCTATGCTGCAAGCAAATGCTGCTCGCCAAGAAAAAAAGATTTTCAACGTGATTGTGCGTGCTGACGTTCAAGGCTCTCTTGAGGCTATTAAAGATTCATTAATGAAGATCCCAACCGATAAGGTCTTGATCCAATTTGTCTCTGAAGGGCTGGGAATGATCACCCTTACAGATGCCGAGCTGGCTATGACTTCCAGCGCGGTGATTTTTGGATTCCACACAAAAACCGACAAAAGTATTGAATCCTTCGTTAGAACTCACAAGATTCGCATTCACCACCATGATGTAATCTACCACCTAGTTGACGATGCAAAAGAGCTCATGACGCAGTTACTTGATAAGTTGCGCGTTGAAAATGAGATGGCAGAAGTTGAGGTGCGAGCTACCTTCAAAGCATCAAATGTTGGTGTGATTGCAGGTTGTATGGTTACTAGCGGCACAGTCAAAAGAAACCATATCGCTAAGGTCTACCGTGGTGATGAGCTGGTCTTTGAGGGAGATATTTCGTCTTTGAAACGTATCAAAGAAGATGTCAAAGAGGTTCAAAAAGGTCTTGAATGTGGTATCCTTTTTAGAGGCTACAATGATATCCAAGTCGGTGACAAAATCAAGACATTTGAAGTCACTTACATTCAGCAGGAGCTTTAGTCGTTTATGTCTTCCAGAAGAATTGAACGGGTTAACTCTTTGCTCAAAGAGGTCATCAGTGATGTCATTCGGACTGAGGTCAAGAATGTAAACGTAGCCCCTTTACTTACAATCACAAAAGTGGATGTCTCTTCTGACATCCACTTTGCAAAAGTTTATTTTACTATTACAAATGGAACAAAAGAGCAGATTGAAAAGACAAAAGAGGCGCTGAATTACGCAAGTGGATTTATCGGCGTTAAATGCTCCAAAGAGGTTCGACTGCGCTTTTTTCCTGAGTTAAGATTTGTCTACGACAGTGAATACGATGAAATGTTTCGTCTCGAGCAGGTCTTTCACAAGATCCAACAGCTGAGAAAAGATTCCCCCTCCAATGAGCCAGCTGAATAACCCACACCACGGAATTTTGTTGGTCGATAAACCACTGCAAAAATCCTCCTTTTACCTAGTACATCTGTTGAGAAAGCTAACCGGCATCAAGAAAATTGGCCATGCAGGGACGCTTGACCCTTTGGCTACCGGTGTCATGGTAATGCTGGTCGGCAAGACATACACATCTAAATCCGACTCGTTCCTCAATGACGATAAGGAGTACGAAGTAATCATAGAGCTAGGATCTGATACTACTACCTACGACCGTGAAGGACAAGTTGTTCACAAAAGTGATTTAGTCCCCTCGCTAGCAGATGTTCAAAGTGCCCTTCTCTCCTTTCAAGGCGTTTGTGAGCAGACACCTCCGATGTTTAGTGCGAAAAAACAAGGGGGCAAACGTCTTTATGAACTCGCACGCAAAGGGATTGATGTGGAGCGCAAAAAACAGCAAGTTATGTTAACTACCCATCTTGTTTTTTACCAATACCCTGATTTAAAACTTTCCGTTCGATGCTCTAAAGGGACCTATATTCGCTCAATCGCTCATGATCTTGGTAGACACCTTGGCTGTTATGGACATGTAAAAGAGCTAAAGCGAACTCGATCAGGATCTTTTTGCCTATCCCAATGTCTTGATGTTTCCACGATACTAAATTCTAATTTTTCCTATATTGATCACCTACAAAGGCTATAAACTCTATGAATCTAAAAGTTGGTATTGTTGGTCTCCCAAACGTTGGCAAATCGACCCTTTACTCTGCAATCACCCGTAATCAGGCAGAAATCGCAAACTACCCTTTTTGTACCATAGAGCCTAATGAGGCACTTGTAGAACTCCCCGATTTTAGACTTCATGTGCTACAAGATTTGGCACAAAGTGAAAGACGCATTCACGCAACGATTACCTTTGTGGATATTGCAGGTCTTGTAAAAGGTGCGTCTGAGGGTCAGGGCCTTGGAAACAAATTTCTTAACAACATCCGCGACTGCGACATGATTCTTCACTGTGTACGTTGTTTTGATAGCCAAGACATTATTCATGTTGAAGGGCGGGTCCATCCTAAAGATGATGCCGAGATTATCAATCTTGAATTGATCCTCTCTGATCTCGATTCTATCAATTCCATTATCCCTAAAATTGAAAAAATTGCCCGATCTAATAAAGAGAAGGAATCCACCCTTACAACGCTCAAAAAGATGCAAATACATCTTGAAAAGAGCCAACCCTTGCGTTCTTTACCGCTCAACCATGAGGAGCAAAAGAGCGTGAAAGAGTATAATTTTTTGACCTCTAAACCTGTTCTTTATGTAGGAAACGTCAGTGAAAATGACATCCTTAATACAAATAACCCCTACGTCACAGCTCTAGAGGAGGTTGCAAAATCTGAAAATGCGGCTTGCCTAACGATCTCAGCAAAACTTGAAGAGGAGCTTGCACAGTTATCTGGCGAAGAGGCCAAGGATTTTCTTGAAATGTGCGGTTTATCAGAATCTGGACTGAACAGAATTATCAGGCGAAGTTTCGAACTTCTAGGTCTTATCACTTACTTTACTGTTGGAGAAAAAGAGGCGCGCGCTTGGACTATTCGAAAAGGGACATTGGCACCTTCGGCAGCCGGTGAAATCCATAGTGATCTTGAAAAACAGTTCATCCGTGCTGAGGTAATTAGCTACGATGATTTCGTCAGTTGCAAAACTCGCGCTGTGGCCAAAGAAAAGGGTGTTGCCCGCACCGAAGGTAAATCCTACATCGTAAAGGATGGTGATGTAATCCTTTTTTTCCACGGTTGATTTTTTTCTTTTCGCTGATTTAGAAAAAAGAATGAAATGATAAAATCGGACAAGGTATCTACAGCTTTTGTTCTATTTTCTCTCAATAAATACAAAATCCCCCATCAAATATAAACCTTGTAGCCCAAAGATACAATATTGATAGTGTATAAATAACCCTGATTTCTTTTATAATCTAAAAAATGGCAGAGAAGAGCGAAAAAGCGACACCAAAAAAATTACGTGATGCGCGTAAAAAAGGTCAGGTTGCAAAATCGCAAGATTTTCCTTCCGCTTTTACTTTTATTGTCTCCATTTCTACGATTCTCTACTCTGCAAAATCAATCTATGAGACGCTTGCAGCTTACACCATTTACACATTCAAAAGCATCAACAGCGAACTAGATATGCAGAATGCAAGTGCTCCGTTTCTTGCATCGGCCCTAGATGCAATTCTAGGCATCTCTTTGCCAATTCTAGGTATTGTTGTTTCGACAGGCGTACTCGTTAATTTTCTTTTGATTGGACCCGTTTTTTCGGTTGAAGTTTTTAAACCGGATCTAAAAAAACTCAATCCTGTAACAAACCTCAAAAATATCTTTAAAGCAAAGACTTTTTTTGAGCTTTTAAAGTCATTATTTAAGATAACTGGTGCGTTTATCCTCATTTACTCTGTAATTAACGATAGCCTACCTGAGATCGTATCGACTATTAATATGCCCGCTATGGGTGCTGTTCTGGTATTTGCTAGTTTTTTAGGTAAGGTAGTTCTAAGAGTTGGTATTTTCTTTTTAATTGTCGCGCTTTTTGACCTGATTTTCCAAAAATACAATTTCGCAAAAGAGATGCGAATGGAAAAATACGAGGTTAAACAAGAGTATAAAGATACTGAAGGAGATCCACATATCAAAGGAAGACGTCGGCAAATTGCACGTGAAATTGCCTACTCTGAAGGGCCGAATGCAACAAGAAGGGCTCGTGCCGTGATTACAAATCCGACACATATCGCTGTTGCAATTGAATATGATGCCGTTGAAAAAAACGTCCCGCTGATCGCCACTATGGGTACTGACCTAGTTGCAGAAGAAATTATAAAAATTGCAGTTGAATGTGAAATCCCAATCATGCGAAATATCGAGTTAGCACAAGATCTTTGGTCGAAAGGCGAAATCGGGGAATTTATCCCTGAACACACCTACCAGGCCGTGGCTGATATTTTAAAATGGGTTAATAGCTTGAAAAAAGCAAAAGAAGACAAACTTACCGAACTCTTTAAATGAAAAATTTTTTAAATAAATACGCTCCCACATTAGGTAGTAGCTCCGTTTTACGCTTTGTTTCCCAGTCAAGCGACATGGTTTTGGCAATTTTTGTTGTGATCATTTTTATGATGATCATCATCCCAATACCCCCAGAGGGTTTGGATGTTTTTATTGCCATCAACATCACTGTCTCGTTATCGCTATTGATGGTCTCCATGTACATTCCGAGGGCGACCAACATCTCATCTTTTCCCTCGATATTGTTAATCACAACTCTTTTTCGTCTAGGTATTGAAATATCTGCAACTCGCCAAATTTTGCTTCACGCAAATGCAGGGGAGATTATTTACGGTTTCGGAAACCTCGTGGTGGGTGGAAACTTTGTTGTTGGTGGCGTAATCTTTTTGATTATCACTATAGTACAGTTTATTGTCGTCACAAAGGGTGCGGAGCGTGTTGCTGAGGTAGCAGCCCGTTTTACTCTTGATGCGATGCCTGGTAAACAGATGAGTATCGACGCTGATATGCGTAGCGGTATGATTGATGCCAACCAAGCGCGCGAACTCCGATTGGCTCTTGCAAAAGAGTCTCAACTCTACGGAGCTATGGACGGTGCGATGAAGTTCGTAAAAGGGGACGTCATAGCCGGTATCGTGATTGCAATCATCAACATTGTCGGTGGATTGATTATCGGGGTCGCTCTGCATGGGATGACCGCTATGCAAGCGGCAAAAGTTTACTCTCTTCTGTCAATTGGAGGTGGACTTGTTTCACAAATTCCTTCCCTACTTGTTTCATTAACTGCAGGTATTATTACAACACGCGTCTCGTCTGATAAATCGGATGCAAATTTGGGTGGGGATATCTCCAGCCAAATTTTGTCTCATCCTAAAGCTCTATTTATTAGCTCAGGTGTATTGCTTCTTCTCTCATTTGTTCCCGCTTTCCCTACTTTTGTTTTCCTACCACTGGCTATCTTGATTGGAGCTACGGGAGCTAAGAAGATGCTCGATGATCGGAAAGCTAGTGGAGTTGTTCGGTCAGCTGATGGCTCATCCATGGCCATCGAAGGAAGCGAAGATCACTCTCTTGTAAAAGGGGCTGCTACTCAATTTGCTCTCACTTTACCAGTCATTTTAGAGGTCGGAAAATATGGCAGCCAACTCATGAAGGAGCGAAGGGGTGCCGAATTTGTAGAGCTTATGGTACCAAAAATGCGCGCTGCCCTTTATTCAGATTTGGGTGTACGCTTTCCTGGAGTCCATGTTCGAACAAATGCGCCCAACCTGCAAGATGATGAGTATATGATCTACTTGAATGAGGTTCCTATGGAAAAAGGGATGCTTATCGAGGGTAAAGTATTGACAAATGAGTCTATGGAAAATCTAAAACGGTACAATATTCCCTATACTACGTTCAAAAGCATACTCAACCAAAATTCATACTGGGTAGAAAACAGATATACGGAAATATTAAAAAAAGCCGGTATTAAATATTGGGATTCTTTAGATGTAATGATCCTTCATCTTTCCTACTTCTATAAGAAAAATGCCTCCGAATTCTTAGGAATTCAAGAGGTGCGCTCCATACTAGAATTTATCGAAAAGTCATTTCCCGATCTTGCCAAAGAGGTTACTCGCCTTGTCCCCTTACAAAAACTCACCGAAATTTTCAAACGTTTGATCCAAGAGCAGATCTCTATCAAGGATCTTCGTACCATTTTAGAGGCTCTATCGGAATGGTCGCAGATGGAAAAGGATACGGTTTTATTGACAGAGTATGTCCGTTCCTCTTTAAAAAGATACATCAGCTACAAATATTCTCAAGGACAAACTACCTTAGCCGTATATATGCTGGATCCGGAAATCGAGGAAATTGTCCGTGGCGCTATCAAGCAAACATCGGGCGGAACCTATCTTACACTTGATCCAGATTCAGCCCAGCTTATCCTGCAAGCGATTCGCTCCACCTATGTTCCTCCCCCCCCAGGAGGTCAACAACCGGTGGTCCTTACAGCTATGGATATCAGACGGTTTATGCGCAAACTCATTGAGGGAGAATTTCCCGACCTTGCGGTCTTATCCACCCATGAGATCATCCCTGAAATTCGGATACAGCCTCTTGGACGGATTCAACTCGGATAAAAAAAGGGCTTCGATTAAGCCCTTTTCAATCCTTTTAATCTCACTATAGAACAAAAAAAATTTGAAAAAACCCCCAATTGCTATGGGAGTTTTTTGCCCTGACTCAAAAATTAACATAAATATTTTTTATTGCTTTCTAGTACCCCTGAAAAACAACTTAATATTTTTTTTGATCCTAAGAGATCTATTGCCTATCAAGACTAAGTATGTCATAATTGCCCCACGAAACTTACAAAGACAATTAGATTAGGAACGACTTATGCAAAAGCATAAAACCGAAGTTACGGTTGGCAAAACCCACATTCAATTTGAGACAGGAAGCCTAGCTCGCCTAGCTAATGGTGCTGTCCTCCTGCGTACGGGAGATACTGCTATCCTGGCTACCGCCTGTATGGCCCAAAAAGCGAATCCTGAAGCGGACTTTTTCCCTCTGCGTGTTGACTATACAGAAAAATTTTCATCTGTTGGAAGAACTCTAGCCGGTTACATTAAAAGAGAGGGTCGTCCTACAGCTGTAGAAACAATCGTTAGCAGATTGATTGATCGCCCTTTACGCCCGATGTTCCCAGAAGGGTTTATGAATGAGGTGCAACTGATTGCTCAAGTTCTCTCATTTGATGGTGAAAACCAGCTTGAACCACATGCTATCAATGCAGTCAGCGCAGCTCTGCAAATTTCAGATATCCCCTCAGGAAAAACAGTTGCAGCGGTTCGTGTCGGTCATGTGAATCATCAAATTGTGATTAATCCGACCATCCAAGAACAAGAAAAATCTAAACTCAATCTCGTGATCGCAGGTACCCATGAGGCGATTTTAATGATTGAAGGTGGATGCTCCTTTTTAAGCGAAGAAGAGATTTTACAAGCAATTGAAAAAGGTCATCACGAAATTCAAAAAATTACTCGTGCAATCGATGAGCTTGTCAAAATCTGTGGCAAATCAAAAGCCTCATTTGAAAATATGGCACCTCCACACTCTTTAATCCATGAAATTGAATCCCATTTTGGTTCAGAGCTAAAAGAAGCACTTTTTCAATTAAAAAAGGCTGACAGAAGCGATGCAGTTGAATCAGTTCAAGCAAAAATTGTTGGGCATTTTGCCCCAAAAATTGAAGAAATGGGTCTACCAGCAAACCGTTTGAGCGCTGCGATTAAAATCGTAAAATCTAATCTTTTAAGAAAAGAAGCTCTCAATCACAACAAGCGTATTGATGGTCGTTCTCTTGACCAAGTTCGTCCAATCGCAACTGAATTGGGCCTTTTTAATCGAACGCATGGTAGCGCCCTTTTTACACGTGGTGAAACGCAAGCGTTGTGTATTGCAACTTTGGGCTCCACAACCTCCATGCAAAAAACCGAATCCTTATACGGGGATGTCGTTGAAAGATGCTACCTACAATACTCTTTTCCCCCATTTAGCGTAGGTGAAGTAGGCCGTTTGGGATCTCCTGGTCGTCGCGAAGTTGGACATGGCAAACTTGCTGAAAGGGCTATTCTCGAAATCATTCCCAAGGCGGAGGATTTTCCGTACTCTATACGTATAGAATCCAATATCCTTGAATCTAATGGCTCCTCTTCGCAGGCGTCAGTTTGTGGTGGAGCGCTTGCTCTATTAGATGCGGGTGTACCTATCAAGGAATTAGTTTCTGGCATAGCAATGGGGTTAATTCTTGAAAAAAATCGTTATGTCATCTTGACAGACATCCTTGGAACAGAGGATGACCTTGGAGATATGGACTTTAAAGTTGCTGGCGGAGCTTCAGGAATTACCTCTTTTCAAATGGATATCAAGGTCGAAGGGATCACGATTGAAATCATGCAAGAGGCGCTTTTAAGAGCAAAAGAGGGTCGCATGCATATTCTGGAGGAAATGAAGAAAGGGATTCCGACAAAACAGAAGGGCCTTTCCCGATTTGCTCCACGTCTTGTCAACGTCAAAATCCATCCTAATAAGATTGGTACCTTGATCGGTCCTGGCGGTAAACAAATTCGCCTCATTCAAGCGCTTGGGGTAACCGTTGATGTTACAGATGACGGGATGGTCACAATCAGCGGTACTGATGCCGAAGCGGTTGAAAAAGCCCATAAAATGGTATTAGACCTCGTAGCGGAAGTTGAAGTTGGCAAAATTTATACCGGAGAGGTTGTATCGATTGTTCCATTTGGTGCATTTGTCGCTCTTCCGGGACAAAAAGAGGGTCTTCTTCATGTATCAGAAATTGCACACGAGCGTGTGAATAACGTTGAAGATTACCTCAAAGAAAAACAACATGTTGAGGTCAAGGTTCTCGAAATCAATGATCGTGGACAGATCCGTCTTTCCAGAAAAGTACTGATCCCAAAGGACAAAAAGGACTAATCCAAATCCTCATTTGAATAGACCCCCTTAAAAAAAGGGGGTTTATTCAAAAAAAAAGGCTCCTGAAAATCAGGAGCCTTTTTCGTTTCTATTGATAGAGATTTGACTATCCTTGAGTCGGATTTATATCTGTGTTGAAACTTTTAAGCTCAACTGGAGCAACACCGCGACCTGCTTGTAAAGCCTCTTCTTCAGATTTGATACGCCCATCTTTTTGGTCGAAGCTAAACTTACCTTCCATAATCTCGATCACATCGTGATTGTCGATTGTCTCATACTTCATTAAGGCTTCGGTCATCGTTTCAACTTTATCTTTATGTTGAGTCAAAATCTCTTTGGCCTTTTGATATCCATCATCGATGATTTTTTTGACCTCTTGGTCTATCAACTTAGCCGTTTCTTCAGAAAACTGCTTATCCTGGGTCATGACGTAAGGATCATTTTTAGACTCTTCATAATAAACTTTACCTAGAATGTCGCTCATTCCCCACTCACAAATCATAGATCGTGCTAGATTTGTTGCCATTTTGATGTCCTGTCTTGCCCCGGAGGAGATATCTTTTACAAAAAGCTCTTCAGCAACTTGTCCACCCATTAAGACAGCTATGTAGTCCACAGCTTCCCTTTTCCAGTAGCTCAATCTGTCCTTAGCTGGGCGGAATGCAGTATGCCCCAAAGATTGTTGACGAGGAATAACGGTTACCCTCTCTACAGGATCGGCATTCTTTAAGCAAAGGGCTACGACAGCATGTCCAGATTCATGGTAGGCTGTGGATCGAATGTCATCCTGGCTAAATTTCATCGATTTACGCTCTTTTCCGAAACGGACTTTGTCGACAGCCATTTCAAGGTCGGCTTGGAAAATAGCAGATCTTCCTTTTTTAGCTGCAATGAGGGCGGCTTCGTTGACCATGTTAGCTAAGTGGGCCCCGGCGGTACCTGTCGTCATCTTGGCGATAGCTTCTAAATTGCACGAGGGGTCAAGTTTATATTTAGATGCATGAACACGTAGAATCTCTGTCCTACCTTTTAGATCTGGAAGGTTAACAAATACCTGCCTATCAATACGACCAGGTCTCAAAAGGGCTTTATCTAATACGTCAGGTCGGTTGGTGGCAGCAATTAGAATAATTCCACTCGCAGGATTCATTCCGTCCATTTCCACTAGAAGCTGGTTAAGGGTTTGCTCCCTTTCATCGTGACCACCTCCGTAACCTACGCCCCTAGAGCGCCCCACAGCATCGATCTCATCAATAAAGATAATACAAGGTGCGTTTTTACGCGCTTGCTCAAAAAGATCCCGCACTCGACTTGCTCCCACGCCGACAAACATCTCTACAAAGTCCGATCCAGATATTGAAAAGAAGGGGCAATTTGCCTCGCCAGCGACAGCCTTAGCCAACAATGTTTTACCAGTTCCAGGAGGGCCAACGAGGAGAACCCCCTTAGGAATTTTAGCTCCAAGCTTTACATACTTTGAGGAATCTTTCAAAAAGTCGACAATCTCAATCAACTCCTCTCTTACCTCATCAATCCCTGCGACATCCGAGAAGGTCACCCTGTCTAGAGATGGGGTTAAAAGTTTGGCAGGTGATTTGCCAAAAGTCATCGCTCCGGAACCGACCCCTTTCATCTGTCTAGAGAAGATGAAATAGAGTAAGGTCAAGATCAATATGACCGGCATTAATGTAAATATGTAGTTGATGTAGCCGGGAGTGGGCTCTTCTGTTTTAAATGTTGTATCAAGAACAGCATTGCGGTGCTGGGAGTAGACAACGAAACTGCTGCCACGATTAGCCTCGAATCCATCCCACTCTTGGCGAGCTTGATTGAACCATCGAGCATACTGGTCGGGATTGGATCTTGCAGTTTCTTCTAATTTAACCGTAGATAGTGCCTGGTCGTTATAGTACCAGGTAACATCCTTAACCTTGGCCCTTAAAGTATCTAATTTTTCTTGAGATTCATTAAGATTTTGTACACTAAGACGCCACTCAGCCAAAAAGTGCTTATAATTCCTAACGGCCCGAGTAGGCAAAAGTCTTAACTCTTGCTCCTCTTTATTCAAGTCATTAACCACATCTTTGACCGCTACAATCGCCTCTTTGAACGGTATGGACTTGGCCGATTTTAGGGAATTTCTCAATCCCTTATGATAGATAGATATTTTTTGGGACAAAAGGGCATCAATCACCTGATCTAAATCAGCCCTCAGCCTATCTTCCGATTGACCAGCCAAAAAAGAGGATTCTATCTGATTAAAAGTTTTAATTTGATTTTGAGGGGGCGTACGGATAACGATTGCATGATTACGTAGAAATTTTGAGGGAATTTCCCCATCCCTAAAATCGTAAGTTGTACCAACTACAGTATATCCCCTATCTCCAATCGGAGTTCCTGAGATTTCAAGAAAAAGATTTGCAGCCTCTCGCACATCAAGAGCAGTTTTTTCCAGTTCGTTTGAAGTGCTTGAGTAAACCTGATACTGTTCCATTTCAGATTTGAGTTGCTTCAAGTAAGCAAATCGATCTTTTGAAGAGGTCTCCAGCGTCTCATGAAATTTCCCACGAAATGTCACCATCTGATCACTCTCAGGTACCTTGTAGCTGTAGGCCGAATCTAACAGTTGCAAGTTTACCAGATGCTCTACCTGGTAGTTGAAAGCGACACTATTAGTTTTCTTTTCAGAAAGGTTCTGTAGGGTGAGCATCATAAAAATGGCACCGAGGACCAGTAAAAAGAAACCGCCTCCAAACCCTTTCTTACCTTCTTGACTCATGATAGCATTCCGAAATAAAATATATAAAAAATCAGAGTAAACAACCTGATGTACCTTTACCTATCGCAACATCCGAATTAAAGATTCAACAATAAAATTCAGGGCGAATTACTAGGATATCAGAGGGTCAAAAATTCATAAATAACTTTTCCCTGAAGCTCAAGGACATAAACAAAATTTCGTAAAAAAATTGGTATTTTTTGTTCCGAATATCTTTTGAAAATTTTTTTTCTGCATTTTGTATTTACCTGAATTACAGGTATCCAATCCCCTTTTTCCTCAGGTTTAAAGTATCCCGACTCCCCTTTCCAAAAAGAGAGCCAACCCTTTTTGGGCTGATCGAAAAAATGGAGTTGAGGCTTTAGCTCTCCTTTAAGAATAAACAATCCCTTTTTTTCAATGAATGCCAAAGTGTTTTGGTCTTCTACTTTTTTTCCAAAATCATTTTTTTCTAGGTGCCTTGTAATCCTAGCTCTTGTTTCATGCAGAGAAATACCAATTTTTGTTAGCAAAAAACCTATCTCAAAAGGATCGAGTATGTCGAGGGCCTCTTTCGGAAAAAATTGTCCGTAAGGTCCGCTGATGCAAGATTGGATTGCATTTTGGATTCTTTTTTCCAAGTATCCATCCAATTCTTTCATATTTTGCATAAATCTTAAGATATTACCATGAAGCTTCTTTTCAAAAATTTCCTCCAAAAAAGGGATCATTTTTGAGCGCATTTTTGCCCTTAAGTAAGGTCCTTCAAAATTTGTTGGGTCTATCGCATAGGGTATCTTTTTTTTCTTCAGATAACCGATCAAAAATTCCTTTGAATCGAAGAGCTGAGGCCTTAAAACCCACATATTTTGAATATAAGTTTTTGGCGACATTCCAGCTAATGAGGGTAAAGATGCTCCTTCAAAAATACGCTTAAGTCCTGTTTCGACCTGCTCATGGGCATGGTGGCCCAAAAAAAGGGCTTGAACCTGATTTTGTTGATAAACTTTTTCGAAGAAGGTAAACCTTTCTCGCCTGAGCCTATCCTCTAGGTTGTTTAAATGTTTGAAAGATTGCAGCCGATGTACATAAAGGGGGATATTCTCTTCATCGCAAAAAAGCCTTAGACCCTTTTCTTCGTCGTCTGAAGCGTCTCTCAACCCGTGGTGGATATGGGCGACAATTATTTTTTTAAATCCTACGCTGATTAACCGATGCAAAAGTGCCATAGAATCGGGACCAAATGAAACACCGACTAAAATAGGCTTAAAAAAATCGAGGTTATATCCACAAATCAAATCTTCAAACGTCTGCACCTTGTCAATTATATCATATTTCTTCGATACTGTGAACCTATGCCTGTACTTTGGCGCACTTATTTTAGAGCGTTTATCCCTACTTTTCTTTTTTACACTATTTTTTTGACTCTCTTGTCGTTTCTTTTCCGTTTTAAAGAGTTAGTATTCTTTTTAGATTCTGGGGCCTCAGCCCACTCACTATGCAGATTTGTTCTGTTCAACATCCCCTTTTTTTTCACATTGGCATGCCCGCTCTCCGCTGCTATTTCGGGCTATTTGGTGAGTAATCGGCTATCACAATTTGGAGAGTGGACTGCCCTTTCTACACTTGGCATACCAAAAAAGCTGATCTTATTACCCCCGATTATAGTAGGGCTTCACCTCTTTTTTATTGTTTTTGCGATCAATGCGGACATCTGTCCTAAATACCGGCTTTTGGGGAAGAGGATTGTTTTAGATGCTATTTACCAAAACCCAACCCTTATTTTTAAACATTTTCAACCCAAAAACTACCCAATCGCCGTTTGTTCCATCCAAAAAAATGGGCAAAACGATTTTTCAACCGTTCTTGTTGGAGGGAAAAAAGAGGGTGAGGAGCATTTGGATCTCACAATTTTAAAAAATCTCTCAAATACAACGTCAGTTGCCGGTTTTCAAGCGGATGCAATCTTTCAAATCATCCATCAAAATGAGGGTAAAATCATCACAAAAATGGGTCACAGTGATATTGAAGGCAGTACCATACCGACACAATTTCACTTCCCTAAAGGTTATGAAGAGCATATTCCTATTCGGGCAAATCTCAGTTTTACGGAATTTTGTCGACGTATCTGCATTTCACTGCTACCTATGATGCTATTTTTCCTCACAACGGCCTTTGGAATCTCCAAACACCGTCGTACCCAGGATAAACAGCTTCTTATTTGCATCCTTGTCTCAATATCAAGTTACTTTTGCTACTTGACAGTTCGCTCCTCTGTTGAACCCAATTTTTGGGCCTATCTTTTGATCCCGTTTCTATCTCTTCCATTTACCCTCAATAGACTTAAGAAGGAGCTAAGATGACTCCATACCGGTATATTCATCGGCAAATACTGAAAAACTTTTTTGGTTCCTATCTTTTGTTTTGTTGTATATTCATGATCAATTTTATTGCGATGCACTTAGAGATGGCTGAAAAAAACAGACTCATCCTATTTGATTTGCTGGAACACGTAGTAAGAATAACTCTTGCGCACACCTATATTTTAGCGCCTCTTGCCCTTTTGATGTCCTCCTGCCTAACCTATACTTTTTTATCGCAAAGATTAGAAATCACCGCTTTTTTGACTCAAGGGGTAAGTAAATTTAAGCTTTTAAAGCCTTTGATTCATGTATGTGCTTTTCTTTTGGTTTTTGAAATTCTATTTTACCGCTTTTATGACACAGAAAATGAAAGATTGATAGAAACCAGCTCAGTAGTGGGATCGAACAAAACAAATAATCATCCTGTCCAGATACTTGATCTAGAGAACGCTCAAAAAATAGTGTTTTCTACAGTAGGTAAGAAAGAGGCATATCTCTACACAGATGATCAAAAGCTTTACTACACCAAATGCTTCGATCCAAAAAACAGATCGTTCACTGCTGAGCAAGAGGTGCTCCTCAATGAGGAAAAACTTGAGATCGTAAATCTTTTGGAGTCAAAAAAAATTTCCATAAAACCGATAAAAATGATCCAAAACGATACTTCTAAAGCGTTTCAAATTGCACTGATTTTATTGATTCCCTTTTTGATTTTTAAAGAAGCATTTCGATTTGAAAGGACGATACGCCCTTTGATGATTTTAGGCAGAACCTCTATCATCTATTTAGGTTCCCATATTTTGGTCAAAAGTCTATGTCACATTCTCTCAAAACTCATCTAGATGAGATCGTCTATTTAAAATCAATCAAATCATTATTGAGCTGGGATCAAGAAACACAAATGCCGTCACAGGGTGCTGCATTCAGAGCAGAAGAGTGTGCTTTGGTGGAAAGTCTTATTCAAGACCGTATTCTTGATCCAAAAATAGCGAATTTTCTTAGCCAAACAGGACTAGATGCAGAATCCAAACGGCATCAATTTCTTTTGAGAGATGATGTAGCGAAGCATTCTTTACCTAAAGATCTTGTTGAAAGAATTGCAAAACATTCTGTTTCATCCGTCGAGTCGTGGCGGATGGCCAGACAAGAAAAAGACTTCTCTTTATTTGAAAACGATTTACAAGTCATGATCCGCTTAAATCAAGAGGTAGCCGATATTTTAAAAAAAGATCAAACTCGGTATGACGCCTTATTGAGCTTCTACGATCGTGATCTTACTTACGCAAACATAGAGAAACTTTTTGCACCCCTTGAAAAAAAGCTTACATACATCATTCAGGAAAAAAAATACCCCAAAAGAATCCCTAAACCAGTTCCTGCCTCTATCGAGGCACAAAAAAAGATCTGTGAACTAGTAGCAAAAAGAATTGCTCCTGGATCACTCTTGAAAGAATCGACGCACCCATTTTGCGATATGCTTGGGCCTAACGATATCCGTTTAACAACCCGGTACAATCCCATGGATCTTTTTGAAGCCCTGTTTTCGACACTTCACGAACTCGGGCATGCCCTCTATGATCAGCAGCTCCCGCATGAAAAACCTTATCCTTTGAACCAGGCCCTTTCCCTAACCGTACACGAAAGCCAATCAAAGCTTTTTGAAACCTGTATTGGAGGTTCCTGCGAATTTTTAGAATACTTACATCACCTCATGCAAGAACACATACCCGGTTTTAATCTCCCATTAAAGGAAATGATCCTGTCGCGCCATGCTATTAGCCCCAATCCGATTCGGATCGATTCTGATGAGTTCACCTACCCTCTGCACATAATTTTCAGAACAAAAATTGAGCGCGATCTTATTGAAGGAAACCTTCAAGTCAAAGACTTGCCGCACGTTTTTCGAGAGTACCAGAAAAATCTCTTAGGATTAGAGGTGGATAATGATGCTGAGGGGTGTTTACAAGATATTCACTGGGCAGCGGGCTATTTTGGATATTTTCCCACTTACCTTACCGGTTGCATGTTTGCAGCGGACCAGTATGCGACCATGAAAGAGCATTTTGACCTAACTTCCGGATTAACTCATGGAGAAATTGATCCTGTAAGCCAGTGGCTAAAGCAGCATATTCATCGCTATGGCAGTACGCTTGGATTTAATGATCTTTTGAATGCTTCTACAAAAAAGGAGCTCTCATCCAGCCGCTATTTTAATTACTTAGAATCCCGATTTTTGAACTGATCTTATTGAAAAATAAAAAGCCCGTATTCCAAGGGATACGGGCTTGATAACACCACAAGTCGGTAGAAAAACTAACGCTTGGAGTATTGGAAACGGCGACGTGCACCACGCTGACCATATTTTTTACGCTCTCTGCGTCGTGGGTCTCTGCGTAGGTACCCCTGAGCTTTGAGTTGAGCGCGTAAAAATTCGTTCTCTAACAAAATCGCACGTGCTACGCCAAGACGGACAGCCTCAGCTTGAGCCATCAATCCACCACCGCAAACACGAACAAAAATGTCATATTTGTCTAAAAGCTCAGCAAGCTTCAAAGGAGAAAGGGCAGTTTCAACTTGGCTAGCAATTGGGAAATATTCTTCCATTTTTTTGTCGTTAACGATTTTCTCGTTCTTTGTAGCAGGACGGAGACGGACGCTAGCAACAGCTGTTTTTCTTCTTCCGATGGCGACTACTTCCTGAAGTTTTTGCATGTTTTAATCGGTCCTTTTCCTTAAAGCTTAATCATCTCAGCAGTCATCCCGTGATTTTCATCTTTGTAAACACGGAGTTTCTTGATTTGCTGGTGAGCAAGTGTCGTTTTAGGCAACATTCCCTTAACGGCGTGCTCAATGATGTATCCTGGGTTACGCTCTTTCATCGTACGGAAAGGAACCTCGCGGCGTCCTCCCATCCATCCAGTGTGGTAACCATAAATTTTATTTACCTCTTTGGTGCCGGTAACGACGA
>RGYU01000101.1 GCA_010031885.1 Chlamydiota bacterium
TCCCGCTTCATCCAATACATAACATTTAAAGGAAAATCCTTCTTTATAGTTTCGATAACCGCATTTCTCTGCTTGTCTTTATAGACAAATTCTCTCTGATATTTCGGACGAATATTCAATTGTCCACCGTACGCTGTTACTCCCTCTTCAGCGTTATCAGAAAAATCTCTCAAGACTTCACGAATTCTAAGGCGGTGTAGGTCTATCTTCATTACTTTTCTACTTTCCTATTTCTAATCAGTATCCTTGCATAAGGATCTTTTTGACCTTCGATTTTTAGTTGAGTTGGTTTTTCTAATCCTTGCTCAGTAATTGTGAAGAAATGAGGATTGATATCAACTATTTCGAATTGTTCTGGATTGTACTTGTCAACGAAGGTGATAGGAACCCCCATGATCCCTTCATAATCCATCGGAATATCAGAAACTCTTGCTACTTCAATCGCGTCAAAATTGGAATACCTAGGGTATTCATCTTTTTTGTATTTTTTGTACAGAGTGATAAATTCTCGATGCTTTGAAACTTCTAAATTCGAAAACCAGCAAGAAGTGGACACCCGCGCTATCTTTTTTCCAGATTGATTTATGTGATGGAACTTTTCCCAATCTGCGGGAACTTCAAAAAACATGCCAATATTAAAATTTGTGTATCCGGTTCTAATTTTATCATCTCTAATAAGTTTAAAAATTTCCCTGTAAGTTATCGCATTTGTATTTCCAATTATTATGTATTTCTTCTTGTAAGTTTCAAGTTGACTTACATACTCTCGAAATAGAGAAAAAGGTGGATTTGTAACAACAATATCTGCCTCCTTCAACAAATCAATGCATTCTTTACTTCGAAAGTCGCCATCGCCGGAAAGTGGTGAAACAATATTTTTATTGATTTTGAGTAGCATCTCTACATCAACTAATCCGATAGCGCCATCATAGTCAAGATCAGGAACTTCTGTAATTTCTATTTTGAAAGGTTTTTTGGCATTTGGTTTTAAACCTTCCAGATCAAAAAGTGAAAGTTGGCCACCTGCAATTGGCGAACTTACATAACTAGTCGTAATTAGCTTTTTCAGCCCTAAGGCTTTGAAGTTAGAGGCAAAATATTTGAAAAAGTTACTTTCGTATGGATCGTCACAATTGCAATATATTACTTTTCCACTAAAAAAACTTTTGTAATGCTTTAGCTCTTTTTCAATATCAGTTAATTGTGTGTAGAATTCATCCTTCTTCGCTTTGCTAGCTTTTCGTAGAAGGTTGTTGGAGTTGCCTGAACCTCCCTCGATTTGTGAATCTGATTTAGAAGTTATCTTGGAAGAAATAGTTTTGGTGTTATCACTAAGTTGATGTTTTGTTCGACCACTTGTCTTGAGACTGGCCTTCTTAGAAGGCGCAGTTTGCTTACCGAATTGTTTTTTCTCTTTCTTCGCCGGCACTGAAAGAGTTCCTTTCTTATGGGACTTGCGGACCGTGCAAACCACGCGAACATGGCAACATCTAATCGCAACTAGTCTATAAACACACAGCAATTGTGTGCCAAGAATCGGAGCTCATAAGCTAATTCTTTTAAGCGACTCGAGTCTATTTTCAGGTTCCCAGCTCTAAAATGGATTCAATTCCGTTTGAGGCGCAGGCAATCAACTCGAAAGTGCAAAAAGTCGGATCAGGGGTTAAAGCGCTACCAAACCACAGCAATAATGATGTTTCCAATCGTTAGGGCACCAATAAAGGACCAGACGGTGGAGGAGATGGGAATTAAAGAGGCCATTTCATGGGATCGGAGTCGTGGAGCGGGTAGCGGATACCGACAAGGGCGATGCCGGCCACGAGGGCGGTGAGGGCAGAATGGACAAGACCGTCTAGCGATGCCATTTTGTTACCAAGGGATGCTCGCTTTAGGGGTGATGCGGGCGTAGGTTCGCCCTG
>RGYU01000102.1 GCA_010031885.1 Chlamydiota bacterium
CATTGAGAGATGCCTTTGGAAGCCACCAGGTCGAGCTTACGTCAAAACCGGGTGAATATGTTCATATCAACTGGCTCGGCTCTAAGTTTGACGTGGCCTCTAGCCATTACAATCGTTGATTTCTAAAATCCCCCTTCCTCAAGGGGGTTAGATCCCTTTTTAAGTTATCTATTCAATCCATTTTGAAAAAATAAATTAAATAGAAAATTCTGATCTAGGTCCAGGTCAGATTCTTGGTTGTTCCTAAAGATTTTCAAGATCTCAAGGATTTCATGAAGTTTTGGATTGAATGTTCCCAAACGAAAAGTTTTTAGATCTATAAGAAAATACAAAATGCTAAAAATCTAATGCTGATCGATCATGGGGAATTTATCAAAGATCTAAGAAGGAATCTTATAATTGTGAAAACAAATTAAAATAAAGAAACAATTAAAAGCTTTAATAAAAAATTAAAAATTCTTTAATTAAAATTCAATTTCACCTAGTTTTGTTTTTAATAATATTGGTTTATAAAATGAGTGTTAGTGCGGTAGATACACCAAAGTTAGTGGAACAAAGTCCAAAATGCGAAAACAGAGGCTTTTACAAGGCTATCTTTTGTAAAGCCCTCAAATTTGATTCCATTAAAACTTTTTCGTTCAATTTAGTCGGAAGAGTCTCTTCAGATTCAAAGTTGATTGCAAAAAAAATTTATTGTTTAAGGGTTTTTATTTCACTTTATTTTTTTGGAAAAAAAGCGTTTTATAAATACTGCTCAGTTGAAGACATAGAATTCGCCCAAAAAAGTTTCAAGCGACTCAACCCAAAAGAACAGGGGGAGGTACTAATCACTCTATTTCAGGATGAAAAAACGCATCCCCTTTTTGAAAAACTTTTGCTCATTGATCATCAGGTCCCTAAAAGATATTTCCAGACTCTCATCACCCTCAGTTTTACAACGAAAAATGATTTTAAACATCTTCTCATAGATCTTTGGAAACACAGGTATGGAACATCGAGCCCCTTTTTCTCAAATTTTTGGGTCTCGTTAGAAACGGTCGTGAGAAAAATGGTCGGTCTAGAGGAAAAGATTGGCCCATCACAATATATCGATTTTGATTTATTCGAGAAATCGGAAAGACTCTGGTTAAAAAATAATTGCCAAGAGTTTATGGATTTGAATCCACTCGATCCGATGCAGCTGATGCAAGATATGGAGGAGTGCCTCACCTGGTTTTGTCAAAAGGAGATAGCTACAAAGGAACTGGTTCTTTACGGATTGAAATACAGTCTAGTTTTTAAAAATGATTCCCTTTTTCAATATATTTTCCTGAATACCTTTCAAAAAGAGGAATATCGAGCGCTTTTTACAAAGGAATTCGTGACTCAATTGACCCTGATCTGTTGTAGTTTTTCGAGAAAAGAGATCTACCCTTTGTTGATCAAACACTATCCTCTTGATGAGATCCCAGATTTTTTTAATCGATGCTATGAGATTGTAGAAAAAAACCAGGACAAACCATTTCTTGCGTTGCTTGTTCAAAAAAGGCGCCTTTACCGTTATGAGCAACAGCTTAAAACCCGCTTCGGTCATATAGAAGTCGATTGTCCTCGAACAAAAAAAGAGTGGTAGGTTTTTGGCCCCCAAAATCAAGATACAAGATCATGAAAAAACTCATTTTTATATTTTTAAGTTCGCTTTTTGTCCCATTTTGTCTAGAAAGTTTAAGTAAAGTTGCCGTCATTACAGGTGCCTCAAGGGGTGTGGGGCATGAAACGGCAAAGCTCTTTTTAGAAAAAGGGTACACAGTCTATGGATCAATAATGCGGGCTACGCTCTGATTGGGCCTGTCGAAACGCTTAGTGAAGAACAAATCAAAGACCAGATGGAGGTGAATTTTTT
>RGYU01000103.1 GCA_010031885.1 Chlamydiota bacterium
CAGCTGAGATTATTTTTGTTCCAAAAAATCCAGAGACTTCAGTTGCTTTTGGATCTCGTGTTATAGCCCGTGTACAGAAGGAAGATATAGATACTGTATTAAATGGTCTTAAGATTCAGAGGGAAATTTTCGAACAAATCCCGGATGCTGCGACATATTTTGTTCCTATTCCTATTGTATTGCGGTGCCGACAAAAAGCTGGACAGAAAAACGAGAGGAATAAGAAACTTTTCGTGTTAAAACTCTTCTTTTGTTAATTTTTTTTTGGGGTGCGGGGGCTTGCCCCGACACTTTTTTTTCTTTTTTGTTATTTATTTTTCCTGTTCTCTCTTTTCAGCTGTTGGACGTTAGTCCATTAGCTGGGAAGAGAGTCATGCGGCATCAGCCGCATTATCTTTTCGATCCCAATTACTCAAGTAGCAGATTTAGGACTGCTACAGTCTATTTTTTTCTCTTGTTTTTAGCAATATCTCTTTTTTTTAGAGCTATTTTTTTCTATCGATTCGCCTCTTTCACTTTAAAACCTTCATACTTTCCTTTTGAAAATTTAGGGGTGATCCCATAATGAATTTCATGAGGTGTCGCATATAAAAGAGCTTGATGCGATCTCTCGCAGTTAAAGTATGGATAGTATTCTTCAATAGTCCCAAGAGCTTCCTGCACTGTTTCTGGGCATCTCGGATAGATCCTTTCGTACTTTAGAGACCACCAGCCCCTCTCTTGGTAGACATTATCAATGCAACGTCCCTTGCCATCCATGCTAATTTTAATAGAATATTTTTTGAGAATATCTATAAATGCTGCACTCGTAAATTGAGATCCTTGGTCTGTATTAAAATAAAAAGGAATTCCCTTTTCTATTGCCTTTTCAAGGGCTGTAATACAGAAATCTACACTCAATGTATTTGAGGTCTCCCAAGACAAAACGTACCTGCTGAACCAATCCATTACAGTCACAAGGTATATAAACCCATTTTTTACAGGAATATATGTAATATCCGCGCTGAACACTTGATATGGCTTGTCAATCCATAAACCATTTAACAGGTAAGGATAATGTATGTTTGCAATTCCAGGCTTACTGAGGTTAGGCCCTGGAAGAATGGAGCGAAATCCCAAAATACTCCACAGCCTTTCGACCCTTTTTTCATTGACATCGAAGCCATCTTTTCTCAACTCTACAAAAATTTTCCTATAGCCAAGTTCTGGGCTTTTAAGATGCAGTTCCTCCATTCGTTTCATGAGTTTTAAATTCTCTTCCGTTTCTCTTATAGACTCATAATAATAACTTGATCTTGAGAGGTCTATTGCTGCACATTGAGCTTCGATACTCAATTCCGGGTGATTTATCTCTATCAGCGATCGTTTTTCACTAATACTCAATCCCGGTTTTTTTTTTCAAAAACTCCAGTTGTGACTGAGTTTTTCCTAGTTGAGCATATACAGCTTCTATGTCAGGATCTGATTCTTTCTTTTTTTTCCTCTTGTCCTCAAATACATCCTCCAATCCTTCAATGGCTTGTGATTTCCATTTAACGATTTGAGCCGGGTGTATTTTAAACTCTTGGGCTAGATCTGATAAGGTTTTATTTTCTTTTAAGGCTGCTAAAGCGACTTTCTTTTTAAAATTTGCGCTATAGGTAATGCGCTTGGCCATGATTTTTCTCCGGTTTGGGAGAAGGATTTTACAGTCATTTTATTTCTTATTCCACTGTCCAGTTTTCGGGGGGCACCGCATAGTTTATATGTGATTTCAATATAAGCTTTTTGACTGCCTAGGTTACAGGCTCTAAGGATCCTTTTTTTAGAATCTTTATGTTGAACCTTCGAT
>RGYU01000104.1 GCA_010031885.1 Chlamydiota bacterium
GGAATTCCCACCTCTTTTAGAACCGTCTGACGAATGGTCTTTGCAACACTAAGAATATCCACACCCTCCTGTTGAGAGGGAATAGTCAGAAAAGCCTCGTCGATAGAATAGACCTCAATACCGCTACCAAACCGGCGAAGGGTATTCATGACTCGGTTGGAGATATCATTATAGAGCGGATAGTTAGAGGAAAACTGCACCACATCGAAAGTTTTTACAAGATTTTCGATGGTAAAAAGGGGGGCTCCCATCGGGATCCCGATTTTTTTCGCCTCTTTAGACCTCGCAACAACACAGCCATCATTATTGGAAAGAACAATTACCGGTCTTCCTTTTAAATCGGGGCGAAAAAGGAGTTCGCAAGAGGCATAAAAGCTGTTGCAGTCGATTAAAAGGACGACTTCTGACATAAAAAACTAGGGTTTATGCAAAACGTACGTAACCACACCCCAGATCTCCAGCTCTTCTTCACCCTGTAGGCGAATAGTGGGGTAGCTGGAATTTTCCGGGACAAGAGTCGGTATGCCATTTTCGTAAACAAGTCTTTTTACGGTAAACTCTTTATTGACGACAGCCACTACAATCGAGCGCTCGACCGGTTTTGATGAGCGGTCCACAATCAAGATGTCTCCCGAAAAAATTCCGGCTCCTTGCATCGAGTCCCCCACAACACGCACGTAAAAAGTAGAGTTGGGATGCGGGACAAGTAGCTCCAAAAGATTCAGACTGTCTCCCACCTCGTCATCGGTAGGGGAGGGGAATCCTGCCTGGATCTTGCTGTCAAAAAGGGGGCGATTCAACCCTTTTTCCAGGAAGAGAGGGCCCATTTGTTTTACAGTCATACAGGGTAAATTATGCCCTGTTTAGTGTCGCTAAGCAAGCTCAAAAACTAAAAGTTTTTTTCTTTAAGAGTCTTTAGTGGATTTCGATAAAATCCTTTTTGTAAATATGAATAATTATTTACAATCTCGCGCAAAACATCTTTTTTGAGGAATATGCAATACCTACAATCTTTGGAAAAAACCCATTTTCTAACTGCAACTCTTGGTTCGGCCTACACATTTTGTGTAACGAACAGCGAGCGTTTGCAAACCTACAGGGGCGGCGTAATGGTAGAACCTATTCCTGCAATCCTCTACACAAATACACTCTTGTCCATCGCTTCACTAGCCGTTGGTTTTCTCAAAAAAACGGACCAAATCCCAAGATTGAGCCCTACAAAAAGGGCGATTTCCCATGGATGTACCTGGGGAACAAATCTCTACATCCTGGCTCAGCTTGCTTCTTTCCTTTATGCCTTAAGTCAAATGCGTTTTGAGATTACTATTCTCGATCAAAACCCAAAAGTTGAGTTCTCTTGGTGAAATTCTAAACAAACCGGATAGCTCTTTTTTTAAGACAAATACAGATTTTTTCGCTTAAAAATCTTTTTGACTGTATGTGTCTTTTAATGAGGAGACTTATTGACCATATGCACAAAAAAACGGTTCTTGTCACCGGTTCCACAAGTGGGATCGGCCTTGAGATAGCTCAACTTATGGCAGAGGAGGGGGCGAATGTAGTCCTACACGGACTTTCTGCTCAAGAGGGGAGGGCAGCCGAGGAAAAAGTCAAAACAAAAGCCAAGGGGAAAGTTTTTTTTGTAGCAGCGAATTTAGCAAATACCGATGAGATTGAGAGATTGATCAGTGATGTTCTCACTCAAGTGGGTGGGATAGATATTTTGATCAACAATGCGGGTGTGCAGCATGTAGAAACAATAGAGACTTTTCCTAAAGAAAAATGGGATCTACTTTTAGCTGTAAATCTTTCGGCCCCTTTTCATCTCA
>RGYU01000105.1 GCA_010031885.1 Chlamydiota bacterium
TTGTAGACATGATGAAATTGAACAAGGAGTGGCTTACAGAGGAGCAGTTTCTTGCCACAGTGAAAACACCCAGATCCAATTGCATTCTTGATAATACAAAGTTGAAGAGGGTATTTCCCATCCGAGATCTAGATATCGCTCTGAAGGATGCGATTTTGAAGTACCAATCTAACCTGATCTTTTGAGGGGTGATGGTTTATAACCCCTAAGGGGGCTAAGGGTCTTGACTGGTCAGAGCTTAAGGTCCCCTTTTTGGGATTTTTCCCATTTATCGGAGTGTCTTTTTTTATTGATGCACTAAAGCCCTTTAAAACATCCCGAAAGTTTTTTTAACCCCCTGAGCTTGAGTAGGGTAAAGGGGCATTTCTTAACTGAAAAATTTATTGAAAAACTATTTATAAAATAGTATAATAAACGAAGGTTTAAGAGGGGAGTAAGGGCATGATGCCTGTAATTAAAAGCCTAGATACAGCGAACATGGAGATTACGAAAGCTGGGGAAAAAAGGCTTCGATCTTTATCTGAAACTGACACTAAGATTTGTAAAGTTGCCAAATCTATTCTCAGCTATGTACCTGAAAGTCTCCAAACTGGGGTGGAATCAAAAGCCGATTTTAGATTTCAACTGGTAGAGCATGCAAGTGAGGGGGATTTAAGAAATTTCCTAAGACGACAAAATCTTAGCATTAGGGATAACAACGCTTTACCCGATTTAGGTCTACAGCTTTTAGAAAAAGTTAAAGTTCTGCATGACCATGGAGGAGCTCATCGTGATATCAAACCTGCAAATCTTTTGGTAGATACTAACAAAGAAAAGTTGGAGCTGTTTATAGGGGATTTCGGGATGTACACTACGGAAAAAGCAAAATGCGGTCGGTGCGGAACAGTGGGGTATCGTGGACCGGAGGCAAGCGAATTTTTTAAATTTTTTGATAGAGAATTTAAAAATCACGACGACTATGTCCCAAAAAATTACGATCCTAAACGTTTGGATCTATATGCTATCGGTGCGACTTTGTTTGAAATACTAACCAAGGGATCTCTTGCAACTGCTATTACTAAGTGGCTCGATGAGACAAAAACGATGACAGAAGCGACCAGGTGTTACTCAAAAAATGATTTCTCCCTATTTCGACAACAAAAAATAGTGTCCTTTTTGGACGATTGTATCTATAAAGCTAGCGAAAGTTCATGGATGAAAGTACCCGAATTTGCGGAGGTGATCAAGGGTCTGATTCAGGAGGAGCCCGAAAACCGTATCCCTTTAGAAAAGGCGATCTCTCTTTGGAAAAAGGGTTTACAGAGGCTCTAAAAAAAGGTTTTTAAGAAGTTTGCTTAAAAAGTTCTAAATCGGGTAAGGTATCCTCTTTTTTTAATTATTTCAACTCATATGAACTCAGTTTTTAAAAACATTTGTCAAAACCACTGCCGCGACGTTACCGAGTACTTGCGCAGATCGCGTATCCTGAATTCGGGGCAACATTTAGCCGACTTTTTACACACCAACAAACTGGCGGATAAGAATGAGGAGGTCTTTGAAGTTTTTAATCGCTCGACTAAATTTTTAGCCGATGCGGGTAAAAAATATTATGGCACTCAAGAGGCTGCAAACTGGTACTATAAGTTTTTAAGGTCCGTAGCAGATTTTAAAGTAATTTTGGGGAGTCCTATGCTCACCAATGCGGGCAGGCGGGAAAAAAGTGTATCAGCTTGCTCGATTCCCCCAGTTAATTTATCAAAAATGAAAAGAGAAGAGATTGCCCAAATGGTGGGGGATTACCACACCAGGGGGATGGGAACCGGCTTCTGCCTTGATGATGTCGCCCAGCC
>RGYU01000106.1 GCA_010031885.1 Chlamydiota bacterium
GAAGCGATAAAAAACGGGATGAATGACGAGGGAGGGATCATAATTTTCCTAGAAAGCCGAGATGAAGCCGGTCCATTGATCCAGTTCCAAAAAAAAGGGCGTCAACTTGAGTATTTTTAACTCTATTGAGTCTTGACACATGTGAAAAGGGGCGAGAAGACAAAGAGATAGGGGGCACATGCTTTTTTGATTGAATAAAGGGTCTTTGGGAATCTGGCTTGTTGGTGGAGTCGACGATCTCAATGAGCCGAAAAACAATTTCACGAAAAACCAATTTGAAGCAATGTATCGACTGCTAAACCAGCTAAAAGAAAAATATCCTGACGCTAAAATTTTAGGACATCGAGATTTACCTAACGTTCAAAAACGGTGCCCCTGTTTTGATGTGATGCGCTGGTGGTCGTCAAAAAAAACTTAAAAACGTTCATGGGTAAATTAGGCTTATCTTCGTTAACGCTCTTTAATCGAACTCAGTATGATCGCGACGATAATTAGACTAAACGATAAAAAAGAGGCTACCGGCAGGGTGAGAAAGACCGAAAATCCCTCGTAGGACTGGGGGAGTTCTTTCAAAAGGGTTGGGATGGTTTCAAAAGGTGTGTCTTGTAAAACGGAGTGGTCATAAGAGATCGTCATCCCCATCGTAGCGGTTATGGTGGACAAAATTTTAAAAAAGCTGTGGCTACTCCATACAGGGAAAAGGAGGGCTAAAAGCGATACCATTAGGTAGCGCTGATATAGACAAAGGGGGCAAGGGTCATATTTCAAAATAAATTCAGCAAAATAGCTGGCGGCTACTGCCACCACGCTCAATATCCAGGCGAATCGGATAAAAAAACCACAAAACATACTAAAATTCCTTCAGTAGCTCATTTGATAAACAAGATCTCAGAGATTTTTCAAAAACATCCTGAGTTTTATTGAGTCCATTAATATAAATTTCAAGGTTCTTTCCCTCTTCCTTAAGTTCGTAATAACAGACAAAACCTTTATCAATAAATTCGTTTTTGATCATCGAAAGCTGATCACAAAATTTTTGCCCCTGCAAAGTCGTAGGGTCATAAGAGGCGATGAGTTGAACTTTAGAGTGGGTATTCCCAAATTGTACCATATCTGAGGTATCAAAATAGGTTAAATCAGGCTGCAGTTCGTTAAGTAAGGCCCACGAAGCGATGAACCCTAGTTGAAAAAGTGCAAAAATCATTTGTTTCATTAATCAGTTCTTTTGTTTAATACTCTAATTTCTGTAAAGAAAAATCGTTAAGATGATTTTTGAACACATTAAAACTTAAATAAAGAAGCTATGAAAAAACTATTACAAACTCTTGCAATTCTCCCTATCTGGTTCCTCTCTGCATCCATTATAGAGGTGAACTCATTCGAGCAGATTCAAATTCCTGCAGAGAAGAATCTTTTGGTAATCTTGGATATCGATAACACTTTGATGCATCTTAAACAGGATTTAGGTTCGGACCAGTGGTTTTATCATCGCTGGAAAGAGCTTGAAAATCAGGGGATGACAAACGAGCAGGCTTTGAGAAAAGTAGCGTTTGAATTCAACGGGATTCAGACTCTTTCGCCATCGAAAATTGTGGAAGATCTAAGAGGGCACAAGAGCAATTTCACCTTATTGAACCCTTGATTGAGGGTAAGCTCCATTCTTGCGAAACAGCGAAAGGAGAGTAAAAGCAAAAAGGCTCTTGTGAAAAACAAGAGCCTTTTATTGCCCGCGAAGGGACTTGAACCCCCACACCTCTCGGTACCAGATTCTAAGTCTGGCGTGTCTGCCATTTCACCACACGGGC
>RGYU01000107.1 GCA_010031885.1 Chlamydiota bacterium
AAAATTTTATACTCTTTTAAAAGTGAGGGGATGATTGAAAAATTCGATTCGGGGCGAATAAGGCAGTCAAATTGCATCATCGAAAACATGTCCTCAAGGATATTTTGACGGTGGGAATTTCCTTTTGTTCTATACCCCACAGAAAAAGGGGCAGACCGTAAACTTTTTACATGATCCTCGATCAAAAAGGCTAACCTTTCTGGATGGGCATCATCCGTAAAAACATGAAAATAGATATCCTCAGTTGGACAAAGTTTACAAAAAAGATTTAAGGCGTCTAGGTAAAATTTAAAGGGGGGAAGTTTTCCGGCAAATAAAGGATCTTCCCCAAGACCCTCACGATCAAATCCCCCACCCATTCGGCAATGAATCGCAACGGTTAGCTTATCCCTAGGGCACTCTAAAAGCTCTACCGGTTTCTTAGGTTTAAGCATCTCTTTTAGAATCGCTCTAAATTTCTCCTCTTTCCAATCGACTGGAAAATAGGGAAAGACAACATTTTCTCGTATTCTGTAGATTTCTCTTTCCCCAAAAGATTCGGGAAAATAGGGTATGACAAATATTGCATTTTTTTTTATCAATTTTTTCTGTTTTTCAATTGATGAAATACCAGCTCTTAGAACAATTTTGTCTGTTTTCTTATCTAGCGAATATCTAGTTTCAACAGATTGGATTATTTAATGAATATTTTTTTCTTAAATAAAAATGGATTAGATCTGCCGAGCAGGCTTTCCAATCCAAAAAAAAGGGGGGGGGATCCACCTCTTTACGAGAAAGCTTATTAGGAATAAAACCTGGTTCGGGCGGGTTTTACCGCCGGAAAATGGGCAGAAGTGTCAGCGTTAAGCGAAAAAGAGAAGTCTGTAGCTGTTGAGGAGTCGATTTTAAGCTCAAAACTGTTTTTAGCACCTATTCCGCTAACTATCCCTCGCACTCCATCTAACTTTTGTGCTCCAAAAGCTTTCGGAATGGAAAGCTCTACGTATTGACCAATATGTAACCCATGGTTAGTAGAGGTTTTTATCTTTGTGGTCGGCCCCATCTCAATCCCAACTATAGTGTTGTTTTTCGGAGTCCAAGAGGCCGGAACAAAAAGCTTCTGCACATTTGTTGCGCTAATCGGATTGGGGTAATCTAAAGAATCCAAATCGATTTTGAAATTGTTGGCATCCACAACTTTCGCAATTTTAAAATAGAGTCCCCCGATCTGGTTAAACGAGCTGCTATTTGAGAACATAACGATATCCCCCTCCTCAAAACCATGCGCAAGCACTGTCACTGTAGATTGTCCCCACCCGGCAGGCTGAAAAAAAGGGGAACTTAAAGGTTTTGGTGATGAGAGGTGATAGAAATAGAATTTTCGCCTATCGTTTGCTTTTGAACATTTTTTTTTCAACCGACCCTGAGGGCAACTCTGTGTTTTCTTAGAACTCCCTTTCTTCGGCTCTTTGGGGCATAGGATGCACCGGTACCAATCGCCACGAATCCGCACCTCGCACAATCTTTTTTGATTGGAATCTACCTGGATAACTCTAAAGTTACTAGGTTGGATGTCTTCGCAAAAAAGATCTGCAACCTCCTCATGTTGCAAAGCAGAATCTGATGGGGAATCCCCCATTTCGCAATTTGCAAATGTGCTTATTTTTTCTAAAGAAAAAAACATCTCATATCCAACAGTTGCAAAAGTGTAATTTAACGGGATGAATCCTAGATAAAAGTATTTTAAGAAATAATGCATTTGCATAAGTCCAATTAACAGCTAAAGAATATAACTATATAACATTAGATTGGAAAATAATCG
>RGYU01000108.1 GCA_010031885.1 Chlamydiota bacterium
GACTGTTTAAAGGCCTACTTCGGCCAAAGGTTGACCTCATGACGACTAGTGTTTCAGGTTACGGCTCTGAGCCGAGCTACAATTCAAATTCTTCTAGCGACCCTGCAGATCCTGAGTTAGATCCCGTTGCGGCGGCCGAGGCTCTCAGTAAGCTCTACAATGACCCGACTTTTAAAGATATCGCAGGCCACATGGGAAAAATGCAAGAAGATATCAACCATGGTCCCTACGGCTCTGCTCCACGTGGAAATTGGGATTCTGCTACCGACAAAATGACCTCATGGTGGTGTCAATACGAACCAATCTCTGGTTTTTGTGAAAATTGCGGACCTACTCTATATTGGGACGAAAACATTGTAAATGCTCCAACTGTCACCCTTTGGGCCTCATTTTTCGGTGTCCAGACGGGATATTCGGATCCTTCAACGGAGGGGGGGTGCTCGCCTTTCCATAGTCCCGATGGGCATCACGACCCTGGTTATACCGTTCAGCAACCTAATGACTCAATTGGCCAAATGTTGCAAGCGATGAAAGGTAAGATCGATACGATCAATACCAATCTTTTAGGCGTATCTAATAATCCTGCCCTGGTAGCAAAATATAATGCTCTGCGAGTTCAAATGGAAAAAGGTTTGAGCGCTGCCTCGCAGTTGAATGACTGGAAAAACAGCGTAATGGCATGGGCTAGAAATTCGGGTGTTGCTGATCAACAGCCAGATGGTTCGTACAGTTATTACAATATTCTTAAAACTCCATGCGCCACAAAAGATGGCTACAAAATGGATTACCCAGGAATTCAAAGTTTAGGCTGGGATAATCAACCTGATGATGCCTGGGCTTATGTTGCACAATACAGCGGTCCAAATCATGATGATCCCTATCCTCGTCCTCCTTTCAATCCTATTCAATTGGCTATGGATTGTCTGCAAACCTGTCAGACTTTAGCGAATCCCGAATAATTTTTAGGGTTTAACAAAAGTTTGTTTAAAAAGGGCGGTTGATCAATCGCTCTTTTTTTCTTCCTCAGCCTCGAAGTCAAAATTAGGTTTCGAGAGTCGGTTTCCGACTATAGTATCCCCGTGATCATCTAAAGAAATCTTTTCAAGGTGGGCCTCGTCCTTGGCTTTCTCGACAAGCTTTTTTACGAGTTTTTTTTCTTCTTTTCTTTCGTCATCCATATAAATAGCCGGTTAGTATTTTGAACCAAGTATGCCGTCGATAAAATTTCGAAAGCTGTATTTTTAAAAATATAAGCGTTTTCACCTTTTTTTTTGAAATTGAATGAGAAGATTTATCTTATAAATTGCGCGATACGCTAATCTAAACTCAGTTTGAGAAAGGTCCATAGATGAGACCGATCTGGCACCATTTAATTTTTTGATTCTATAGGGGATGAAAGGATGTTGGCAAAAACAATACAGGAAAACGGTTTATTAAAGTGGTCTTTTCAAGTGCTGTATGTAGCAAGTTTTGTACTGTTTGTAAACGAGCTGAGATTTTTTCAAAATTGTCGCGAAATAGCCCAAGAATTTGTGGATGCGACCAAGGGAGTGGTGCTCTTTGAAATGCCCGAAAAAGATCTAAATTTGTTTTCCGAGGCGGAAATCAAAAAAAATTTTGAAAGTTATATACTGAATACCGCCAATCATTCGGGTGTGCCGGTTTTAAAAATCCAAACAGATGCTGTGAGCGGTAGCTTCGTCAAATTAGAAAATGCAAAAAGCATAGAAACTCGCTCTTTAAAGGGAGCTGTTGAAAACGAAGAATACA
>RGYU01000109.1 GCA_010031885.1 Chlamydiota bacterium
GCAATCTCTCTTTGTACAAGTCAGAAAAAAGATATCCCGGCACATTAAGACAGAAAATGAACGCCATTACGCTTTTTGGATTTTAAAAGGATATAAGCAATTCGCGGCGTGCATGGTCGGAGAAGTTCTTCTTCCTTCTTTTTCTATAGACCCCAAAGTTGCAAAAAAAATATCAGAGTACGTCGGGCGCACGGCTCGTAAATTAAAAGGAAATCCTCCTAAGGTCAAAAAGTCAACAACTGTAAAATTTGATGCCAATTGCTATGAAGTATTTGAAAAAGGAAATAGACAGTACATCAAGTTAATGTCTTTAGAAAGAGGAAAAAGGATTATACTCCCCCTACTTGGAAAAACGAAAATAGAGGGTAATATTTCTCTTCTTTTAAAGAAAACCTCTGTAGAAATCCTTATTTCTCAAGAACTGAAACATATACCGTTACCTAAAGAAGCGACACTCGTAGCGGTAGACTTCGGATACACAGAGGTTATGACAGACACTCAAAATGAACGCTATGGTAAAGGACTCGGCTCTATCCTTACGAAAGCAACTGATGATTTAAATGATAAAATGATAAAGCGAAATAAGCTCCACGCTTTAGAAAAAAAGAGGCGTGTAGCTCGGCCGAAAACGGCTAGACGAATGAGGAAATACAATCTCGGGCAAGAAAAACAGCAAAAGAACCAAAGAAAAGTCGAAGCCTCTATCAGCAGAGAAATTAACACAGCGATTAATCAGATAGCAAAGGTGAAAAAGCCTATGCTTCTTATTACAGAAGATTTAAGCGCTTCTTTTACCTTCAGAAAATCAAAAAAAATGAATCGAAGATTATCTCGTTGGGTAAGAGGGCAAATTCAAGAAAGAATTCAATTTAAAGCGCTGGCGGAAGGTTTCCGTCACGAGCAGGTGAATCCAGCTTACGGCTCTCAAACATGTCCCCTTTGCGATTTCGTGGACTTTAAAAATCGCAAGGGAGATGTGTTTAGGTGTTGTCATTGTCAACATGAGGACGTAGCAGACCGGGTTGCCGCACTGAACTATGAAAAAAGATTTGGGGATCAAGAGATCCATCGATATACGCCTTATCGTCAAGTTAAAGCCATTCTTTTGGAAAGATTCCATCGTCGATTGGAAGAGGAGAAATCCTCGACTGTTCCGGACAGGACTCTAGCCCCCGCAGAAGAGGCGCATCCACCGCTTCTTTCGAAACAACGTTATAGCCGGAAGAGAGAAATCTCGCAAACCGGGCGGTCAAGGCAGAGAGCGAAACAAAATGAAAACGCGTATATTTTTACACGTTTTTAGGAACAGGCTCAGTTGGACATTCAGGTAACTTTTGTATTGATACTTTAACTGGAAAAGTTGATGGAATAAGTTATAGATATTGTCGAAACATGCAGCGCTCCGATGGTTATACGTATTCGTTTAAACAAACCCAAAAAGCGGCGATTCCTACTTGCCCTAAAGGACGAGGTTTCCTCGCCGTCAATCGATGAAATCAAAAAAGGTGTTCTCATTATTCATTTTTATTATTCTTTGCCTCGGACTCGAGCTCCTTTCAGGTTACTGGACAAATCACACTGTTTCAACATGGTATCCAATATTAATTAAGCCTTCATGGACACCACCTGGATGGGTTTTTGGCCCTGTTTGGACAACTCTTTACCTGCTGATAGCTATTTCAGGTTGGCTCATTTATAAAGCAAAGGACTCTCCAGACAGATCTATTGCTTTCATGTTTTATCTAGCTCAACTCGCTTTAAATGTTATA
>RGYU01000110.1 GCA_010031885.1 Chlamydiota bacterium
TCAACTGCGGCCATCATTTTATCAAGGCCAGGAACATTAAAAGAAGGGGTTGGCGATGAATGGATTTCTTGATTCGGATTATAATCCGATCTCTGATTACCATCATTTTGTCGAGTATCACTTTCACTCTCATTATTTCGATCTTGATTCGATTTCTGAAACCCTTCCTTGAAAGAACCTTTTTCACCAAAATCGCTTCCATCTTTTCCAGCCTTCTTTGATGCGCCATTGCTTTCTTTATCTTTAGCAAATTTGCCCGCTTTTTGATTTTCATCCTTGGTAAAATTTTTATCACCCCCTTTATCTACTTGATTCCCTTCACCCCGTCTGGTTTTCTCAGATGATTTCGCAAAGTTACCGCCATCATTAGTCTGTTCCTTGGAAAAAACCAATGCAATAGGATCTAAAAATCCCTCTGGTCGGGGCATTAAGGATGCAAAAATAAAAGATGATAACAACAAAAATAAACCCGAGAACAACCAAAAAACTGCAGTAAATAAAGGCATGGTTAGATTACGCCGTCGCAAATCGGCCCTGATGGTAAGAAAAGAAGTGGTCATCAATAAAGCGATGCAACTTGCAAGATAAATGCAAAGGCAGAATAAAAAATACTTTCCCAAATTTGCGTCAGTGCTATTTTGAGTTGATCCACCGAATCCAAAAACAGGAATCGACCCAAACAAAAAATACAGCACCCAGATACCCCGACCTTTACCCCCCTTAATTTTCTTAGGCTTTTCCTCAGTCAACTTTGCAAGGACTTCCTCTGCTTCATAATTAAATTCAGTACTTTCCTCTCTTGTATCACCCCAAGATTCAGAAGCCTTTTTATTGCCTGGATTCAACTCTTTTTTCAATCCCACCGAAGCAAGCAAGCCGTCTTCGTCCTCTTCTCGTTCACCAAGATCCGTCACATCCCAAGTAATCTTGTAGGTGAACCAGCCAATAAAAATCATAAGAACTGTAACGATTCCTAAAATTTCCCCTCCCATAAAAGCAAAGGGAACCCAAATAAGCATTCCCAACACAAATGAATAACCGCCTACAACCTTTTTCAAATCATCGATAAGAAACATGCGGCTTACTAGAACCGTCCCAAACACTTCCCAAAATAAAAGCCAATGTGTTGAAGTCCATTTAGATGAAAGGGAAATCCGGGCTAATATAAAAAAAGTTAACGAGACCATTAATGTGCAAATCAAAACCAAACCAATCATACCAAACAAACGATCCAGCACTTCCGGTTTATCTCGATAAGCATATGCTTTTTTCTCTGCCATGCGCGTTTCCTAGACAAGGCTTAATGGAGAAGTTCGGTCAATCTGGGATCTGCAAAGCTGAGGGAGAGACTCTTGATCAACGGCATGGCGAATCTCGCGGATCCCGTTAGTAATCAATTTTTTAAAAGCACGGTTCAAACCTTCATCATCTAATTGAATTAAAACGACGGAGACAGCAAATCCCTGCTGCTTTAAGTTCCCAAGCATCATTGCAGTTTCTTCGGTAACACCAGAAAGAACAGCAACAAGGGTAAGATCCCTAGGCAAATGAATTGAAACTTCCCTAATCATCTCAGAGAATTTAAGTGAATCGGATTTAAGTGCGCGGCCCATCATTTCTCGTAACAATTGCAAATGTTCAACACCTCTTCGCGATGGCAGAAACATGGGCTGCAAATGGTTTGGCCTGCTGCTATCCAGCATAAAAGTTCGAGCTTCTGCCCGGGTATCGACTTCAGGTTTATTTTCATTTTCATTTTCTTGAATATT
>RGYU01000012.1 GCA_010031885.1 Chlamydiota bacterium
GGGAGGTTTAAACCTCCCTTTTTTATTCAAAGAAAAAAGTTATTTAAATTTATGTAATTTGTTATAATCTAGTCTTCGTCGGAGAGGGGGGCAAGAAAAAGGTTATGATAAGCGCAACATTCAGAATATCAGCAGGCTGCACCTTTAGGGACCCTCAGCTGCAGGCTGAATTCGTACATTTTAAAGACAGATTTATTGACCTCATCGACTCAAAAACGCGCCTGGCAGCTAAATGTGGCGGCGCTGTTCTTGCGTGGGGTGAAATTGCTGCTCCTAAATTTTTAGACCGCCCCTTTTTTATCTACACTAAAAACTTGTGCGATGCAGCGAATCTAGGGCTTGCCCCAAGAGACCTGATCAAAAGTATTGATAAAATAGGAAGCGCGATCTTAAACCCCACATCCTCAATTCTTTCAAGTAATGAGCGAAAAGCTGATATCTATAAGGATGTATTAAAGGGGGCAAAAGCTCTCAAAGATACATTAAGGGGCTATAGCAGGTACACCCAACGCCTTGCGCCACCCTGCATACGCTACCTAGACCTGTTTTGCGCCGCAGGAAACTTGGTACAGGACCTCCATGATAACAAAATATTCAGGCCGATGGCTGTCTACAGAGAAATACAAGAGTATGAGGGAAACAAGTACAAGAAAATAACCTGCATTGTTCTAACAGTAATTGCTGAAAGTTCGGGCACTACGGGAGACGCAATTTCACTTGCAAATTTGATTTTATTTCGGACGTTTTGTCCTCACCTGAGCCTTTTTCTAGGCGCAGTTAGCCTTACAGCTACTGTTATGCTCCACTTTCTTGAAGAGCCTCAACCAAAAGACAACAAAGTCAAGGCCGGGTAAAAACTTTTTAATCTGGAATAAAAATTAATTCCCGATGAAAAAACCCATCTGCATTAATTTTTTTTAATTTAATAAAATTGTTAAATTTAATAAATTAAAAAAATAAAATATGCAAATAAGTAATCTTACAGCTTGTTCAAACAATTTATATCCAATAATAAAAAAAGAAATGCCGACATTGGCGAATGTTGTCTTTTGGATTTTTTACATTCACAAAGACTACAAAAGGGTTAAAGATGCCAATCTTTTAAAAGAACCACAAAGAATTCAAAAAAAATGGATTGTCCGACTCAAAGTTGTAGGGGATGGATTAAGGTTGTTTGATGTTCTAGGTAGACGTTTTGACTCCTATGTCCCAAGCCACGCCTGTGATAAGGTTAGAGTATTGGGACTGCTGGCGGGAGCCCTGGATGGCACAAACGAGCAGATATTGGCATACCACTCGTTTGTGAAAAAACCCACATCAAAAAACTTTTTTACCCTTCTTTCAAATCTATTCTTTACAGGTTTTAGCATTTCAAGCTTAGTGAATATGCGCTCTAAATTAAAAAACAACTCAACGCCAGCAGTCATGATTTCTTTGATGGTACTTTCCATCATTGGTTCTATCGTATCGTCGAACAAGTCAAAATAAAATTGAAAATCATAAAAACAAATTAAAATTTTTTTGTATTTAATCTCGAAAATACACCGTTTTTAACAGGTTAAAATTTGTTTGTGGGAAAATGATTCATTTGGTACTCTTTTCCCCAAGAGACTCTTTAGAGAGATTTATTCTTAAAAGTATTGAAAAAATCACCTCGTTTCGAAGGAAGACCTATGTCATTGAAACTAATCGGCAGAAAAAAAGGGATGACTCATCACTTTGATGATCAAGGGAATGTCATACCTTGCACAGTTCTGCAGCTTAAAACACACGTAGTGTCTCAGGTGAAAACTCTCGAGAAAGATGGATACGAGTCAATCCAGTTGGCAACAGAAAAGCTAACCGGAGCCAAAAGGGCTAACCACAGCAAGCCTCAACTCGGCCACTTCGAGAAAAATTCACAAGAGCCACGTAAATATTTAATTGAATCGAAAGTAGCAGAAATTGAAAAGTACCCTCTGGGCACAGAAATTGATCTTTCAGTTTTTGATGACGTCAAAAATGTGGATGTCACTGCTGTTTCTAAAGGAAAAGGGACCCAGGGTGTGATGAAACGCCATGGTTTCAAAGGGTTTGGAGACTCGCATGGTGAAGGTCCAATCCACCGTCATGGTGGTTCAACCGGTCAGCGCTCTTCAATCGGTCGCGTGTGGAAAGGGCGTAAGATGCCTGGACGCATGGGGAACGAGAGAGTGACCATTCAAAACCTCAAAATCGTGAAAATCGACCGCGAAAACGAGGTAATTCTTGTGAAAGGTGCCGTTCCCGGCTCCAACAACGGAATTGTCGAGATCACGAAATCGGTTAAAGGAAAATAGGGGTAACACGTGTCAAACATTAAACATTACGATTTGAAAACAAACGTGTGCCTAGAAAAAGCGATTCGAATCGAAGCTGATCTCGATCTTAACAGGCCGCTAGTAAAAAATTATATTGAAGCTTTGCGCTTCAACCTGCGCCAATGGTCTGCTTGCACCTTAAGAAGGGGTGAAGTTAACCGCACCGGAAAAAAAGCTCGCCGTCAAAAAGGTACTGGTGGTGCTCGTCACGGTGATTGGGCTGCACCGCAAATGCGCAAAGGGGGTCGTGCTCATGGTCCAAAGCCAAAATTTGACCAGCACATCCGCATCAACCAAAAAGAAAAAAGATTTGCAATCCGTTCGTTGCTTAACGAAAAAATTGCAAATGGTAAAGTTGTAGTGGTTCCAATGGATTGGGTTGACCAATTCAAAGAGGGTCCAAAAACTGCAGTTGCCAACCAAGTATTTAAAACAGCAGGCGTTCTCGGCCAAGATAGCATCATTCTCTTTGGAGACAGAAATGTTGAAAAGGAATTGGAGCTTCACAACCTCAAAATGTCTCTAAGAAATATCCCGAACATCTACACATCTACTTTGGGCCAGCTCAACGGGTTAGATCTTATACGTAATAAAAATGTCTTTATTGTTGTTTCCGATTTGTCGGAACTTGAGACTTATTTGAACGCTTAATGGTGAGTTTATGAAGAATGTTTTGAAAACTCGCTACATGAGCGAGAAAGTCCAAAATCTCCAACAGTTGAAGAACAACGAAAGTAACAAATCCGTTCGTAAGTTCAACAAGGATGTAGTGGCATTTATTGTAGATGTCAATGCAAACAAAGCTGAAATTAAAGCGGCTGTTGAGAAGATCTACAACGTCAAAGTTGAATCTGTTAACACCTCGATCACAAGCACAAAAGTGCGCAGGGTTCGTGGACGCAGTGGAGAGACTCAGGCAAAGAAAAAAGCCTATGTCACTCTTAAACCAGGCTTTTCGGTAGACCAATAGGAGAGCGACAATGTCACTAAAAAATTATCGTCCCATTACACCGTCTACCCGCCAGCTTAAGACTGTAGACTACACAAAAATTTTAACAAAGGGTACGGAACCTGAAAAATCTCTTTTGAGCGTTCGAAAAAGAACCGGCGGAAGAAACAACACAGGCCGTATCACAACACGTCACCATGGTGGTGGACATAAGCGTAAACTCCGCAATATCGACTTTTTGCGCGATAAAGAGGGGATTGACGCGGTGGTTGCAACAATCGAGTACGATCCGAACAGATCTGCATTCATCTCTTTAGTCAATTATAAGGACGGGGAAAAACGTTATATCCTCGCTTATGATGGTGTGAAGGTGGGCGATGTAATCCGTTCCGGTAAGACTGCTCTTTTCAGACCTGGTCATACCATGTTCTTAAAAGACATGCCTGTTGGATCCGTTGTGCACAACATCGAGCTCCAAGCGGGTCGTGGTGGAAAAATGGTCCGTTCTGCTGGTCAGTCGGCACAGCTCGTAGCTAAGCAAGATGATGGATTCATCGTAATCCGTCTCCCTTCTTCAGAGATGAGGCTGTTCCACGAAAACTGCAGGGCTACTTTCGGTGTTGTATCCAATACCTCACACAACACACAAGTTGTTGGTAAAGCTGGTCGTTCGCGTTGGAAGGGTATTCGCCCGACTGTTCGTGGTACTGCGATGAACCCAGTTGACCACCCACACGGGGGAGGAGAAGGGCGTCATAACGGTTACCGTTTAGAGACTCCATGGGCTGTTCCGACTAAGGGTTACAAGACTCGTAAGAAGAACAAGCACTCTAGTATGTATATTATATCGAGACGTAAAAAATAGGTTTTAACCATGCCAAGATCGTTAAAAAAAGGTCCATTTATCGACCACCACCTCCAAAAAAAGGTGGATGTTGCGAACCAAGCTGGTAACAAAAAACCGATTAAAACTTGGTCTCGTCGTTCAACCATCACTCCCGATATGATCGGAATGATCTTTGATGTTCACAACGGCAAAAAGTTTATTTCGGTTTTTGTAACTGAGAATATGGTTGGGCACAAACTAGGAGAGTTTTCTCCAACTAGAACATTTAAATCCCACCCGGTCAAAAAATAGGTAAACTATGAGTTTTGTATCTAAGGCTGTATCAAGATATGTTCGTCTTAGCCCGAAGCGCTCGAGACTTGTTGCTGACCTCGTGAGAGGAAAAATGGCACAAGAAGCGAAAGTGCTTCTGACGCATACGAACAAAAAAGCAGCGCGTTTAATCCAGAAAACCCTTACAAGCGCCATTGCCAATGCAGAGACGCAAAAAGGGGCTAGACCTGAAAACCTAGTCATCTCCACGCTTTTGATTGATGAAGCCTCAAGACTTCGTCGAGCCAAATCTGCGAACAAAGGGAGATCGGCTCCAATTCGTAAACCTACGGTTCACATTACTGTCGAACTGTCTGAGAAGAGGGCGTAAAGGACAATTATGGGTCAAAAAGTAAATCCAACTGGATTCAGACTATCTGTTAACAAGAACTGGAAAAGTAACTGGTTTTCCACCAAGCAAGATTTTCCTCAGTTCTTAAAAGAAGATAAACAACTGAGAGATCACCTCTCAAAAAGAGCAAACCAAATTGGTGCTTCCTCTTTCAAGGTGCAACGCATGGGGGATAAGGTTGAAGTGACTATTGTTACTTCCCGCCCAGGTGCCATCATCGGCAAAAAAGGGGCAGACGTTGAAGAGCTTAAAGCTGAGCTCAGCAAGCTCATCAACCGTGAAGTTTGGGTTGAAGTAGAAGAAATTAAGCGTCCAGAGATGGATGCAAAATTAATCGCGGAAAGCGTTCGTCAGCAACTTGAAAAGCGTATGCCTTACAAGCGTGTTGTGAAGCGTGCTATCCAACAGGCGATGGATGCCGGTGCCCTTGGGATCAAGGTAATGGTGTCTGGTCGTCTTGGTGGTGCAGAGATCGCTCGTAGCGAGTGGTTCAAAGAAGGAAGGATTCCTTTGCACACTCTTAGAGCAAAAATCCAATACGCAACATCTGAATCCCACCACACTTATGGTAAGTGCGGGATTAAGGTATGGGTCAATCTGGGTGACGAAGAAGAGCGAGGTGCTGAATGAAACAACCTGGAAAAACGAAGTTCCGTAAAGCCCACAAGGGTTCTATCGCTGGCTTAACAAAAGCTGGTGAATTCGTCGAATTCGGCGATTTCGGCATGCAAGCTTTGGACCGTGGTAAAATTACAACAAACCAAATCGAGTCTTGCCGCGTTGCGATCAACAGACATTTTGCCCGTAAAGGACAAGTCTGGATCCGCGTTTTCCCACACAAGCCTGTGACTGCAAAGCCGCTGGAGACAAGGATGGGTAAAGGTAAGGGTAACGTAGACCACTATGTTGCTGAAATTAAACCGGGTAGAGTCATTTTTGAGGTGGCTGGAGTTTCACGTGAAGATGCGCAAACAGCTTTACGTCTAGCTTCTGCAAAACTCCCAATCAAGACCCGTTTCGTAGAACGACTTGAGAGGGTTTAGGAGAATTTATGAAAATTAAAGAAATTCGGGATAAATCATCTGAAGATCTCAATGAAATGATTAAAAATAATCGTATTGAGCTTTTAAAGATGCGTTCTAACTACCGAGTGCAGGCCGAAGCTGTAAAGCCCCATATTTTTAAGGCGAACAGAAAGAGCATCGCGCGTGCAATGACGGTTCTTTCAGAGAGGGTACGATGAAAAATCAATCAGAAAAGATGGGTGTAGTTGTATCCGACAAAATGGATAGAACCATTGTTGTGAAGGTAACTACCAAGAAGCGCCATCCTAAGTATCAAAAAGTTATGAATGTTTCACGCAAGTACTACGTTCACGACGAGTCTAACTCTTACAAGATTGGAGATGAGGTTCGCTTTGTAATGACGCGTCCTATCTCAAAGCTTAAGTGTTGGAAAGTTTGCAACCCTAAGAGCCAGGCCGGAGTATGATCCAAGAAGAGAGTATTTTAGATGTAGCCGATAACTCGGGTGCAAAAAAAGTTAAATGTTTTCGCATTTTAGGTGGTTCTAATAGACGTTATGCCCACATTGGTGATATCATCGTTGCGGCTGTCCAAGAGGCTATTCCTAATTCTCCTGTCAAAAAGGGGAGTGTTGTGAAGGCAGTTGTTGTGAGAACAAAGCGTACGACCCGTAGAAAAGACGGTTCGATGATCGAATTCGACTCCAATGCAGCAGTAATTTTAAACGAGAAAGGCGAGCCGATGGGAACCCGCGTCTTTGGCCCAGTTGCCAGAGAGCTTCGTGAAAAATTCATGAAGATCCTATCACTTGCACCCGAAGTTTTATAAGGTATGACAATGAGCATCAAAAAAGGTGATACAGTTGTAGTTACTTCAGGAGCTGATAAAGGTAAACAGGGGAAAGTACTCGCAGTTTATCCTTCTAAAGATAAGGTTCTTGTTGAGGGCGTACAGCTTAAGACACACCACATAAAAAAGTCACAGCAAAACCCCAATGGTGGTCTTGTTAAAAAAGAAGCTCCGATTTTCCGTTGCAAGATCTCTCTTGTTAACGCAGAAGGTCGAGCGATGAAAGTTTCAAGAACAAACCACCAAAAGGATGGTAAGGTTCTTGTGAATCGTAAAACAGGCGAAGTAATTCGCCCAATAAAAAAGAGTGTAGAGGCTAAATAGTTATGTCGACTCAAAAGTTATCTAAGCCCCGACTTAAAACTCTTTACACTGATAAAGTGCGAGGGGAGCTTACTGAGCGTTTTAAATACAGTAATCCCCATCTTGTACCGAAGATGGAAAAAATCGTTATCAGCACGGGTTTGAAAGAGGCATTAAAAGATAAATCAGTTATCCAAGATGCAGTTTATACCTTGAGCATGATCAGCGGCCAAATGCCGGTTAAGACTAAAGCTAGAAAATCTGTTTCTAACTTTAAATTGCGCGAGGGGCAAGAATTAGGTGCGAAAGTTACTCTGCGTGGAGATCGCATGTGGGATTTTCTAGATCGTTTAAATGCGATCTCTTTACCTGCCACACAAGACTTTCAAGGATTGCCCAAAAAATTCCATAAAGGCAACTACGCTTTCGGATTATCCAGATGCGAGTGCTTTCAGGAAGTAGACTTTGATAAAGTGAAACACGTAATTGGTTTGAATATTCAAATCGTTACGACAGCTCAAACCGAAGACGAGTGCTATCATTTATTGAATAGCCTCGGAGTTCCATTTAAAAAATAGGTGTAATCCATGACGGTATCAGATCCAATCGCAGATCTCATCGTTCGTATTAAGAACGGGATCGCAGCTGAACACAAGTACGTTGATTGCCCCCTTTCTAAACAAAAGGTAGCAATTCTCGCTGTCCTCAAGGAGCTTGGGTTCATCAATGATTATGTTGTTAATGAAGAATTGAGACTTGTAAGAGTCTATTTGCGCTACGCGGCGAAATTATTTGTAGTGTCTCATGACGCGAGGAGTCCATGTCTAAGTTAGCAAAAAAACCCTTGATTATCTCATCCAAACACAAGGTGACACAAACCGGTAGTCTTCTGACGATTCAAGGAACAAAAGGGACCTTGAAAAGAGAAGTCAACTCTCAGGTGCAAGTCGTTATTAATGGCCAAGAGCTTTCAGTTCTTCCAGCTGACGATTCAAGTGAGAGAAAGTTTTTGGGTACAGAATTTGCTTTGATCCGCAATGCCCTCATGGGTGTTGAAAAGGGCTTTGAAAAGAAGCTTCAGCTCGTAGGGGTTGGATTCAAGGCAGCAGTTGCTGGGAAAACCCTAGACTTGGCGCTTGGTTTTTCACACCCCGTAAAGGTGGAAATTCCCGAGGGGATCACTGTAACTGTTGAAAAACAGACACTGATCACCATATCAGGAATTGACAAGCAAAAAGTAGGTCACTTCGCAGCGACAGTACGTCAATTTAAAAAGCCTGAGCCTTACAAAGGCAAAGGTATCCGTTATGAGGGCGAACATATCAAGCTCAAAGCGGGTAAATCTGCATCCAAAAAGTAGAGAATAGTTATGTCACATAAAAAATATAGTCTCAAAGAAAAGAGAGCTATGAGAGTGCGTAGCAAGATCAAAGCAGGAACAACAAGACCACGTCTTTCCCTGCACAGATCTAACAAGCATCTCTACGCTCAAATTATCGATGACGCCCAGGGTGTAACCCTTGTAGGCCTTTCATCTAGCTCTTTTGAAGGCGCGACCAAATCAGAGATCGCGGCTAACTTCGGTAAGGCGTTTGCCGCCAAAGTTGCTGAAAAAAAGATCGATGAGGTCGTATTTGATCGCGGATCCAGCAAATTCCATGGTCGAGTCAAAGCGTTTGCGGACTCTGCTCGTGAAAGCGGTTTGAAATTCTAAAGAGAAGAGAGTGAAACATGTCATTTGATAAAAAAGGACAGCACAAAGAGCAATCCGATCTACAAGATAAGGTCCTTTTTGTGAACCGCTGTGCAAAAGTAGTTAAAGGTGGTAGAACCTTTAGCTTTTCTGCTCTTGTCTCAGTCGGGGATGGAAAAGGTCGTTTAGGGATCGGATTCGGAAAAGCTGCGGACGTATCCGACGCTATCCGAAAAGGGACAGAAGCTGCGATGAAAAACATCCGCTCTTACCCGATCGGTGAAATTACAATTGAACACGAAGTTCGTGGTTCGGCCGATGGAACAGAAGTTCTTATTAAGCCAACCGATGAAGGTACAGGTATTATCGCAGGATCGTATGTGCGTATCCTTCTAGAACAACTTGGTGTCAAAAATATTGTTGCTAAGGTTTTAACTGGCCGCAATCCGGCGAACATTGTTCGTGCTACGATTGATGCGCTTGAGCAATTAGAACCTATGACAGCTAAGGCAGGTGTCTAATGAACGTATACGAACAATTTGAAGGTTTGAACCATAAGCGCAGAATGCGTGTCGGACGAGGAATCGGATCTGGCAAGGGTAAGACCTGTGGTCGTGGTGTAAAAGGTGCCGGATCACGTTCTGGTTATACCCGTCGCTATGGAGCCGAAGGTGGACAAGGTGCTTTGTTTAAAAAGCTTCCTATCCGCGGTTTCTCCAATGCGCATCACGCAAAACAAGTCTTGATTTTCAATCTTGGAAATATCGACTCCCTTTTAGGGGAAGATAAAGTTTTCAGCCGGGAACTTCTCCGTAAAAGAGGAATTATCCGCTCGATTAACGAACATTTCCAGATTAAAGTCTTGGGAACAGGTGAAGTCAAGAGTGCTATTCGCATTGAAGCGAATGCATTTTCACGTTCTGCGTTAGAATTTCTTGAAAAGAATCGGATAGAGTATAAAATCGTCTAATCAAAAAATTTAAGCGAAGTCCTATGATATCTGCCTTTAAAAAGATGTTCTCCATACCACAGCTCAAAGAAAAGCTAATTTTTACTATTGTGCTTTTAATTCTTTGTCGCGTAGGTGCCTATATTACCGTTCCTGGCGTAAACGCTGAGGAAGTAGTTAAACTTTTTAAGTTCACTGCGGGAGGCGGGCAGAACCTTTTACAACTGGTAGATATTTTTTCGGGCGGTGCTTTTGCACAGATGACGGTTATAGCCCTTGGCGTGATGCCTTACATTTCCGCCTCAATTCTCATGCAGATCTTGATGACACTTTTGCCATCACTTCAAAGGGAGGTGCGCGAGAATCCTGAGGCAGGAAAAAGGAAGATCGGCAAAGGGACTCGATTGTTTACCCTTTTGCTTGCTGTGATTCAGTCTTCAGTATACGCAGTCTATGCGATGAAGATTAACAGCTCTTCGCCTGGTATCATTGTACAGGAGTTATTAAACTTCCAGATTGGTGGATATCCCTGGGTCTTTTTCTTGTTAGTCATTCTAACAATGACCACGGGTACTCTCCTTCTGATGTGGATGGGTGAAATGATTACTGAAAAGGGGATTGGAAATGGGGTATCCCTGATTATTACTTTAGGTATACTTTCCTCCTTTCCATCGGTTCTCGGAAACATCATCCGTCAACTAAACCTTGACTCGCAAGAATCTGGCCAGCTTACTTTTACCTCGGTAGCAGTATTGGCAACATTTTTCGTGTTGATTCTGGTTGGTACTATTCTTTTGATCCAAGGTCAGAGAAATATCCCTGTGCAGTACGCTCGCCGTATGGTTGGAAGACAAGAGGTTCAGGGGGGCACTGCAAATATTCCTTTAAAATTGAATTATGCAGGTGTAATCCCGGTCATCTTTGCAAGTACTTTTTTGATGAGTATCGGTTGGATTGCGCAACTTGTTGGTAAAGAAGGGTTTTTTGAGTGGGTCGCTGGGATCTTTTCTCCAGGCTCCTTTACCTACTTGATTGTTTATTCCTTATTGATTATATTTTTTACCTATTTCTGGACGACTACGCAATTTCATCCAGAGCAGATTGCCTCTGATTTAAAGAAAAACGGGGCATTCATTCCGGGTGTACGTCAAGGTAAGCCTACCCAGGATTACCTCGAGCAGTCGATGAATAAAATTGTGTTGGCAGGTGCGCTCTCCTTAGCATTGATCGCTATTTTGCCAACCTTAGTAAGTAAATTTTTGTCCGTTGACGCAAGTATTAGCAACTTTTTTGGTGGGACCTCGTTGTTAATTTTGGTTGGTGTCGTATTGGATACTATGAAACAAATTGAATCCCACCTGATCATGAAACGTTACGACGGTTTCATGACAAAAGGAAAGTATTAACTTTTTTGAAACTCTAAAAGGTAGAAATGTATGCCTCGTATTTTAGGTGTCGACATTCCCGATAACAAGCCACTACACATCAGCCTTCGTTATATTTACGGAATCGGACCCACATTGGCTCTTAAAATCTGTGAGGAGTTGAACTTAGATCCTCAAGTTCGTGCCCACACATTAAGTGAAAACGACCTTTCACGTATCAACCAGCTCCTTCAAGGTCAATACCTTGTTGAGGGTGACTTGAAACGTAAGGTTCAAAACGACATTCGCCGTCATATTACGATCAAGTCGTATAGAGGTTCACGTCACAAAACAAACCTTCCTGTTCGAGGCCAACGCACACGCACGAACTCTCGCACGAGAAAGGGAAAACGCAAAACTGTTGCTAACAAAAAGGCATAGGGGTTGAGCTTTGGTTACCGTAGCTAAAAAAACAGGAACAAGCACCAGAAAAGAAAAACGGACTGTTCCTAATATTATTCTTCACATCAACGCATCGTTTAACAACACGATTGTAACTGCCACAGACCTGCAAGGAAACACACTTGCCTGGAGCTCAGCAGCCGCAGCCGGTTTTAAAGGATCCAAAAAGTCCACTCCGTACGCAGCAAGTTGCGCGACGCAGATCGTTATGGACAAACTTACACCTTTCTCAATCCAAGAAGTAGAAGTACGCTTGAATGGGCCAGGGCCAGGACGAGATTCTGCAGTTCGAATTATCGCTAACTATCCTGTATTGATTACATCGATTGTTGACATTACCCCGATCCCGCACAACGGATGCAGAGCACGTAAAAGAAGAAGGGTTTAATCTATGCAAGTAGTATACGCGGAGTTTAGACTTCCAAAACAGATCAAGAGTCAATCTATTGACACGAACAAATCTGTTTATATTGCTGAGCCTTTTGAAAAAGGTTTCGGACATACAGTAGGAAATGCTCTACGTAGAGTGTTGCTTACTTCTATAGAATCCTATGCAATTGTTGCATTACGTTTTGAGGGAGCACCTCATGAGTACACTGCAGTTGAGGGGATTATTGAGGACATGACCTCAATTATCATCAACTTTAAAGGTGTATTGCTACGTAAAATTCCTGTTGAAGGTCAAACTTCACCAAGAGGGGTAAAAAAGTACTCTGTTCAGCTAAACGTCACGAATGAGATGATTCAAGAGGGCAACGGAAATTACACGGTAGAGGTAAAAGATCTTTTTGGAGAGTCAGAATTTGATGTGATTAATCCAAATCACAAGCTGTTCACTGTTACTCAACCAATGAGCCGAACCATCGACTTCAAGATTGCTTTGGGTAGAGGGTATTGTCCTTCAGAGCGCATCGATCTTTTGGAGCCTTCCTTTAGCGAGATCGTAATAGATGCAGCTTTTTCACCTGTTAGGCACGTGAACTATTTTGTTGAAGGCTGCCGTGTTGGTGGTGAGACCGATTTAGATCGTCTAGTTGTCGAGGTGACAACCGACGGTCGCATCACTCCAGACGAGGCTATGACACATGCAGTGCAGATTTTATCTTTGCACCTCAATGTCTTTGATCCTCTGAAGATGCAACAAATTACATTTGACAATCAGCAAACGGAAGATTCATCTGATCGTGATGCGATTATGTCAAAACTTTCACTGAAAATTTCTGAGATTGAACTCTCAGTTCGTTCAACTAACTGCTTGCATGGTGCGAATATTTCGACGATTGCAGAGCTTGTTTCCAAGACCGAACAAGAGATGCTTAAATTCAGAAATTTTGGAAAAAAATCTCTCAATGAAATTAAAGCAAAGCTTGAGGAAATGGGCCTCTCCCTCGGGATGGACCTCTCAAAGTATGGCATCGATCCTGACCACATCAAAGAATATTTTGGTGGCACCGATGTCTCTGGTTTCGACGAAGATTTTGAAGACGAAGAAGAAGAAGACTTTGAAGCAGATTCTTCAGAAGATGAAGAATCAGATATAGAAGAGGACGAAGATGAGGCATAGAAAACGTAGCGAAAGACTTGGAAAAACCTCGTCGCACAGAGAAGCCATGTTGGCAAATATGACTAAATCCTTAGTAATGAAAGAATCGATAGAAACAACTTTGCCTAAAGCAAAGGTTCTACGTCGTTATGCTGATCGAGCAATTACTCTTGCAAAGGAGAATACTCTATCTAGCAGAAGATCTTTAGTTGCTAAATTAAGAGTTCGTTTCAATGCGCTAACTACGAAAGAAGCTCGTGCAGCGAAAAATGGTGATAAATCGGCTTTTAACGACGACCGATTGGTGATTGAGAAATTGGTAAACGAGCTGGGCCCCCGTTTTAAAGAGAGAAACGGTGGTTATACACGAATCATCAAAACGGCTAACCGTATTGGTGATGATGCTCAAATGTGTGTTATCCAATATCTCGAAGCATAATTTCTTTGAATTATTCCTCCATCTTTCTATGATGGGGGAATCGTTCACTCTAGGAGAAATCAGTTGTGACAGTTAGAATCGGTATCAACGGTTTCGGTCGTATAGGAAAGATTGTTTTCCGTCAATTATTTGAGCGTCTAAAAGATAAAGATGTTCACTTTTTTATCAATGATTTGGCAACTCCCCAGCAGATCCGTTATGCCCTTTTATTTGACACTAATTACGGTTCTTTTAACCATCAGGTTATATCTTGCGAAGATAGGATCACAATAAACGGCCAGACAATTCCGATTTTTAAGGAAACTTCACCTGAGAGCATCCCATGGGATGTCGATATTGTTATAGAGTCGACTGGCCGTTTTACAGCTCTTGAAAAAGCTAAAAAGCATAAAGCGCGCCAAAAAGTCATTGTTACGGGTCCATCAAAAGATATTCCGATGGTAGTACTTGGTGTAAATGACACTGTGCTAAGTGAACGGCACAAAGAAATTTCGATAGCTTCTTGCACTACTAATTGCCTTGCTCCCTTAGCTAGATCTATCCACGAAAAGTTTGGTATTGTTGAGGCGTTAATGACTACGGTTCATGCATGCACTCAAAGTCAGCTTCTTGTTGATGGATATCGCGAAGATTTAAGAGATGGAAGAAGCGCATTTCAAAACATAGTCCCTTCTTCTACCGGTGCTGCAAAGGCAGTAGGCCTTGTCTATCCGGCTCTGAAGGGTAAAATTACCGGGATTGCATTTCGTGTCCCAATCGCCACAGTATCTGTGGTTGATTTAACCGTTCGTTTAGAGCGCAAAACCTCCATCGAGGAGATTTTAAAACACCTTATCGATCAGGAGAGTGGACCCCTTAAAGGTATCTTGGGAGTATCAAAGGAGGAGAGTGTTTCATCAGACTTTATGGGTGACTCACGTTCTTCTATTGTAGATGCAACCTCCTGCGTCCAATTAAACGAATGTTTTTATAAACTTATTGCATGGTACGATAACGAGTGGGGTTACTCCTCAAGAGTCTCCGATGTTGTCGTTGATTGTATTACTAAAATGGAAAAAAATCTGTGAATTTTACAAGAGAACCGATTATCGAGTCGATAATCTCTGCACGGGACGGCTATAAGCTATCCATCAAATCTACAAAGGTTTCAGATACAAGAGAAATTCTTGTCGATGCCGTTGAAATTGTTTCTTTTGGAAACAGCCATTTCTTCAGGTGCCAAGAAAAACCCAAACCCTTCTTTTTCCCTGTAGGAGATTATGAAGTATCTGAGGTAAAGGAAACACGTTTCGTACTAAAAAACTCTACCTTAGAAAAATCTGTCAAAATCCAAAGCTCCAAAGAGCATTTACATAAGACATCTAAAGAGGCGTCTGAAGAGGAGGAGTCAGAGGAGGAGGAATCTTCATGGGAACCAAGCGAGGAACCATCAGAAGATTTCTCTGCGGTAACTGCTCAACGCGAAGAGAAAAAGTCAAAGCGCAATCGTAGAAAAAGGGATCGTCAAAAGCAACGATTCACACCTGCTGAAACAGTGCAGGAGGAAGTCTCTACTGAAGGTGACAAAGGAGGAGATACCAAAGATGAAGCTGCTGTTTCATCTCCTACGAGCATCGCACCTAAGTTTATCTCCCCCCCACCAGCACTCATTATTAGCACACTCTCCCATCGCAAAAGCGAGACAGTTCATCAAGAATCTGTTTTACCCTCCTCTCCCTTAGAGTTGTTGGAAAAGCCCCTTGAGGAGATACATCTTGATCCAAAACCTGAAATCGGGAGTTTAGATCAAGAAACAACGAATCGATCTAATGAGGAAAACTCTTCCATAGAATCCTCGAGAGAGATATAATCTTTACGAGATTTCACACGCTGTGCGCAGGTGGTGGAATGGTAGACACTAGGGACTTAAAATCCCTTGGCCTTTAGGCCGTGCAGGTTCGACTCCTGTTCTGCGCATAAAAAAGCTCCGGTACTACTGGAGCTTTTTTTTTGTCTTGATGAAGATCTAAAAATTCTCAATCGTGGACAGATTGATTAACCCTCTTGATAGATCATTTTGTTGAGCCTTTTTTTATAGAACAATTCTAAGTATTTGCTGTTGACGAACGTAGGGTCTTCAACGTTGGAATTTTTAATTTTTCTAAAACCTTGCTGAGTCATATAAGCAATAATTTGCTCAATTGAATTATTTGTTCCTCTGTATCTATTATTTTCGGGTTCTGCTGTTACACAGATAACCCTGTCCCTTAAATAGTTCCCCATCCCTTTTAAAATGTCTAAATCTGCACCTTGAGCATCGATCTTGATGTAATCTATAATTGAGTAGGATTGAAAGGGAAATGCATCGAGAAATCTTTCTAGTTTTATCATAGGAACAGTGTAGGTAAAATGCTCAAACTCGGCAGGTTGATAAATGCTGGAACATCCCGGATCTACAATCGTTTCATAAAAAAGAGTATGGTGGTTATCAGAATTTCCAAGTGCAATTTGGAGGGGAAAGAATCTCTTTTTGAACTGTTGAGCTAACCGTGGTGATGTTCTCATGGGATGATTAGGAGCAATCTTTTTTTTTCCCATCCAACTAGGTATAGTATGTTTGTTAGAAAGCATTGATTGGTAATTGCTTGAAGCAGGCTCAAAGGCGATTATAATTGCATCGGGGTACAATTCTAACCAAACCTGTGATTGGGGTGCATTGTAGCTTAACCCTATATCGAAGAAGACGTAGTTGTAGTTTGTAGGAAGGTCAATTGATCCGTCTTGATTAAATTCTATAAAGTTTTGAAGGAGAATTCTAATTTCCTCTTTTGTGACCGAATGCCCGAAAAACGGCATAATAAGGAGTAGATATGCCAAAAAAAAGTTCTTCATATTATGCTCCATTCTTTCAAAGAAACATAATGAGGAAAAAAAAATAGTTCAAGATCAATAGAGGAAGGAGAAAAAAAACAGCTCTTTGTGAGCTGTTTTAGTTCATTCAACCTAAAAAGGAGGCAATTTTTTCAAAGAAACTTTTCTTCTTAGGTAAGTTTGCAGGACTTTCAATCTGTTGGAATCGACGCAAAAGATCTTTTTGCTCTTCATTCAGATTTACAGGCACTTCTACATGGATGCGTACAAGTAGGCTCCCTTTTGATTTGGAGTGGACATTGGTAAAACCTTCGCCCTTGATTTTAAGAATTTTCCCGTTTTGGGTCCCTTCTGGAATTGTGAGCTTATAAGTTCCATTTAAAAGCGTCGGGATATCTTTTTTTGCTCCAAGAGAGGCTTCAACAAAACTTAGTGGCAGATCGAGGTATATATCGTCGCCTTCCCGGATAAATACATCGTGAGGCTCCACCTTGATCACAACATAGAGATCTCCGCTGGGGCCACCGTGCAGCCCAGCATCCGCAAGGCCTGGCATCCTTAGACGCATACCATTATCTACTCCCGCTGGAATCGATAACTGTACTTGTTTTTTTACCTTGACTTGACCATGTCCATGACATGCTCCACATGGGTTCTTTATGATTTCACATGATCCGTTACATGTCGGGCATGTGCCGGACATTGTAAAAAATCCGCGCGACTGCTGAATGTGGCCTGTCCCTTTACATGTGGGGCATGTTTGAATGTCGGATGCGGTTTTCGCCCCCGATCCGCCACAAGCATCGCAGTTTTGCGCCACTTGGATCAATGCAGTTTTTTCGACTCCGCGAGCTGCTTCCTCAAAAGAAAGAGTGACAGAGATTTGTTTGCTAGCCCCTTGTTGAGCATACTTGCCCCCCTCGTGACCACCAGTTTCAAATCCAAAAAAACTTTCAAATATAGAGCCTCCACGGCCTTGACCAAATGCGTTCATGAAAGTATGCAAGGCATCTTCCATGTTTGAACCATATTGGCCACCAAATCCACCTTGCCCGTTGACTGCGTCGGCGCCAAAGCGATCGTAGGTTTCTCTTTTCTTTTCATCACTGAGGACTTCGTAGGCCGACGAAATTTCTTGAAATTTTTTCTCGGCCTCTTTGTCTCCCTGGTTTTTATCAGGGTGATACTTAACTGCAAGCTTGCGATAAGCTTTTTTGATTTCATCTTGGGAGGCGTTTTTGCTTACGCCCAGAATATCGTAGTAATCTTTTGACATTCAAAAACGTGTTATGGGCGGTGTCTAAGTGCCGCTTTTTGTTTGATTTTACGTCTTTCAGATGGCTTTAGATAGTATCTTCTAGCGCGCAAAGTTTTCATAATTCCTTCGCGATCTACTTTTTTCTTCAGATGGCGAAGAGATCTGTCTACTGTTTCACCCGGACGCAATTTAACTTGAATCATGTCTGTTTCCTAATGATTTGGCTCGGATTATAAACACTCTGGGTCTCAAAAGTCAATGGTTTTACGGCTCTTTTTTATCTTTAGGTTCCGTAACCTTGTTTTCTAGAGTCAACGAGGTTGTTTTATGTACTCGAGTTTTAGTTCTAATGGGTTGCAAAACTCCCCAATTTCAAATAAATTTTTTATATGTGTTGCCAGTCGTGGTACGCAGGTTTCATAGCCTGGTTCCTCATCTATGCTTTCAAGTTCGACTTTTTCAAATTCAACGTTTGCCCCTTTTTTTTGATAAAAGGTGGTAAAGGCACTTTTTGATCGTGCATCTAGTTGAAGCTTTCCCTCTCCATCCTCCAAGGGGACAAGTCCCAAAAATGGGGAGTATTGGATAAGGGGAGTTCCCTTTACAAGACTGTGGGCTAGAGCTACCGAGCTTGCGAGCCGAAGGGGGGTAAACGCGCCCGGCCCTCTTGGCAACGCAATCGCTTTGAGTGGCAGATCAGCTTTCTTTGTAAGTTGTTGCAGGACAGAACTTAATGACTTGTAATCAGGTTGCACGACAAAGTCGAGAACCTCGCCTTTCAAATTCATGGTGAATACCGAGCCGGTTTGGTAGCTCAAATCGATTACAAGAATGCACATAAAGAGATAAAATTAGCAAAATTCATTTATATTTGGTAGAAAAAAGGGGGGTAACTCCTTGATGGTTCTCAAAAAATTGAGGGTAAGGGAATTGGAGTAAAATGTTTGCTAGTCTACACGAAAACTCCCTTGGTGTGGTACGATCAATCAATTGAACCTTTATTTAACTTAAAAAAATACATTGGAACACAGAGAACAAAAGAAAAAAGCCTCTAAAAAACAGGCTCGCCCAAAGGTGATTAAGACAGCTTCTGTCCATGTACTCCCTTTAACCAAGCGCCCTTTCTTTCCCGGGATGGCTGCCTCCTTGACTATTGAACCAGGCCCTTTTTACGAGGCTTTGAAGTCGATTACCAAATCCGATGACCGATATGTCGCGCTTTGTTTGACCAAAAAAGAGAACATCGGGATCTACTCTGTTGGTTATGATGACCTGCACCCCGTGGGCGTGTTGGCTAAAGTCCTCCGTGTTGCGCCAATTCAGGAGCAGGGCGCCCAAGTTTTTTTAAGTGTCGAGTGTAGAATTACCTTAAAAAAACCGAAAAGCCAGTCAAAACCTTTAAAAGTCCAATTTGAACCCTTTTTTGATCAGCCTGAAGGGGAGGATCAAGACTTAATCAAGGCTTACTCAACAAGTATTTTAACAACGACAAAAGAACTTTTGAAACTCAATCCTCTTTTTAAGGAGGAGTTGCAGGTGTTTTTAGGTCACTCCGATTTTACCGATCCCGGTCGCCTTGCCGATTATTCAGTCGCCCTCACAACCGCAACTCGCGATGAACTACAGGATGTACTTGAGGCGTTTGATTTAAAGGATCGAAGTGAAAAAGCACTCCAACTTTTGAAAAAGGAGTTGGATTTAAACCAACTGCAAAACTCAATCACCCAGAAGATCGAAGCCAATATTACGAAATCTCAAAAAGAGTACTTTTTAAAAGAGCAACTTAAGACGATCAAAAAAGAGCTTGGTCTTGAAAAAGATGACAAAACTTCTGATGTAGATAAATTTGAAAAACGGATTGAGAAACTAAATGTTCCCACACCGATTTTAAAAACCATCCATGAAGAGCTTGATAAACTTGCTTTTTTAGACATACAGTCAGCAGAGTACGGTGTTTGCCGTAATTATTTGGATTGGTTGACTCTTGTTCCGTGGGGCCTTAAGTCAAAAGACATTTTTGATGTGGATCGCGCAAAAGGGATTTTGGATAAAGATCACTACGGCCTAGATGACGTCAAAGAGCGTATTTTAGAAATCATGGCTGTAAGCCAATTGAGTCGCTCCACAAAAGGGAAGATCATCTGTTTAGTGGGGCCACCAGGGGTAGGAAAAACCTCAATTGGTAAATGTATTGCATCAGCACTCAATCGTAAATTCTATCGTTTCTCAGTTGGGGGAATGCGCGATGAGGCGGAGATCAAAGGACACCGTCGTACCTATGTGGGAGCTATGCCCGGTAAATTGGTGCAAGCGTTGAAAGTTACCAAAACGATGAATCCGGTCATCTTGATTGACGAGATCGATAAAATCGGTAACGGACATTATAACCCATCTGCGGCTCTTTTAGAGGTACTTGATCCGGAGCAAAACTGCGATTTCATGGATCATTATCTGGATGTTCCTTTAGATCTTTCAAATATCCTTTTTATTGTTACCGCCAACACACTTGATTCCATCCCTACTCCACTTTTGGATCGTATGGATGTGATCCGACTCTCGGGTTACATTTTGGAGGAGAAGGTTGCGATTACCGAAAAATATCTCATTCCAAAAGCTCGAAAAGAAGCGGGTCTCAAAGCCAACCAGATCAAGATTCAAAAAGGGGCGGTTGTTGCGATGATTGATGGCTATGCCAGAGAAGCAGGGGTCCGAAATTTAGAAAAATTGATTCAGAAGTTAATGGGAAAAGCGGCCAAAGATATTGTGACTAAAAAGAAGAAAAACGTAAGTGTCACAGAGGAAAATCTTATCGAGTTTTTGAAGCAGCCGATATTTACCCAAGATCTTCTTTATATAGATCCTCCCCCAGGAGTTGTAGTTGGGCTTGCATGGACAAGTATGGGTGGTGCAACTTTAAGCATAGAGGCGGTAAAGACGCCCCACGCGGATCGTACAATAATGAAGCTTACAGGGAACTTAGGCGAAGTCATGAAAGAGTCTGCTCAGATTGCATGGACCTATTTCATGAGCTCCATCGATCGATTTGCCCCTTATTACCGTTTTTTTGAGAAAAGTGAGATTCATATTCACGTCCCTGAAGGGGCTACCCCTAAAGACGGCCCCTCTGCCGGCATCACAATGGTGACAGCTCTATTTTCGCTTTTGATGGGTGTCAAAGTACGCAAAGGTTTGGGGATGACAGGAGAGATCACCGTGACAGGTAAAGTCCTCCCGATTGGAGGGGTGCGTGAAAAAGTGATCGCCTTAAGACGCTCTAAGTTGGACTATCTGATTTTGCCTAAGGAAAATATGCGCGACTACGATGAACTTCCCGATTATCTTAAAACGGGAATTCATGTAGAATTCGTGGATACTTATGAAGACGTCTTTAAAATTGCCTTCGACTACCCCGGAAATAACCGGATTCTCGTGGCACCCACACCTCAAATCTAAACTCCTTTTGCCCAGTCTAGTTGGGCAAAAAGTTGAAAAATTGCGGGGGCAGGGGTTCAAAATTGTTACTCTAAACGGTTCTTTTGATCTTTTTCATGCAGGCCATCTTAAGATGCTAGAAAAAGCCTACGATCTGAAGGGTGAAAAGGGTGTAGTCCTTTTGGCCTTGAATAGCGACGCCTCAATTAAGAGCTATAAGTCGGTTAGTCGGCCGATCATCGAGCTGGAATACCGCTTGAGGTTGTTAGCGGCAAATGTTTTTGTCGATTATGTAACTTGGTTTGATGAGAATGATCCAATCTGTCTATTAAAACTCATTAAACCAGATGTGCATGTTAATGGTGCAGAATATGGTCCAAATTGCATAGAGGCCGAGACTGTGAAAGAACATGGAGGTCAACTCGTTCTTGTGGACAAGTTTGATGGATTATCGACATCTGGCATCATCAAAAAGATCCTCATCGGAGGGGGGAATGGTTAGGTTTTTTGTTTTTTTGATGACAGCAATCTATTTGGTGGATGCCTACCAGTATTTTAGTTTTGTCAATGGTGCATCGGATTATGTGGTTACGATAGCCCCTTTGACCCCAATCAAAACCTACCTGATGTTTCAAGATTTTCCTTTAGATCGCACCTTATATGACCTTTTGTTCCAACAAAAAGGGGCTATGGGTTTGGATGAACTCACACCTGCGACGCAGGATCTTCTGAAGAAAGTTTTAGAGACAGGACGTGAACTGGGAAGTATGAGAGTCCCTCTGGAGGATTTGAGTATTTTGAAGGGCCAAATCTATCGGTTATTCACACCGGCCCTTCTCCATGCAAATCTTTTGCACATCTTATTTAACCTTTTATGGTTTTTAGCACTCGGGAACATGATTGAAAATCGGGCTGGAAATAGAAAGCTTCTGGTCTTGATCCTGATTGTAGGAATCATCGCCAACATCGCCCAGTTCATCGCAACGGGCCCGCTATTTTTAGGAGTTTCGGGTGTTGTATGTGGGATGGCAGGATTCATTTTTATCAGAACAAAAAGGGCCCCTTGGGAGGGCTACCCGCTCTCAAATTCGGGTATTGGGTTATTATTTATTTACATTGTTTTTCTTACTTTGATTGAGATTTTTGGCAAAGTCTATCTCTACTTGAGCGGAACAACAATGATTAGCCCCATCGCAAATACGGCTCACATGACAGGGGCGGTGCTTGGCGGGCTTTTAGGTTGGAATCGATGGTTTAGGTGCACACGTTGAGCTTACGGGAATTGGCTATTTTAGGATGCGGATCGCAACAACATACAAGAAGAAGAAATCATAACGCTTATCTGCTTCGATGGAAGACTGAGGGTTTTTTATTTGATCCTGGGGAGGCGACGCAAAGACAGTTTATATTTGCGAGTATTGCACCAACAGCGGTCACTCGTATTTTCGTGAGTCACTTTCATGGAGATCATTGTCTAGGCCTCGGCGCGATGATTTTAAGACTCAATTTGGATAAAGTTCTGCATCCGATCCATATCTACTATCCTGAGAGTGGTAAGAAGTATTTTGATAACTTGCGTTACTCCTCCATTTATACTCAGACGATTACAATTATAGAGCATCCTGTGAAAGTTTCAAAAGAGATGACACTTGTGGATGAAACAGACGATTTTTTAATTTATGGCTCGTTATTGAACCACGGTATCGATTGTATCGGCTGGCGTGTTCAAGAAAAAGATACGCGAAAATGCATACAGTCTAAACTTAAAGATAAAGGTGTTCATGGCCCGCTGGTAAAAGAACTCTTAGAAAAAGGCTCTGTCATGACTCCCACCGGAAAGGTAGAAATTGATGAGGTTTCGTATGTCAGACCAGGCGATAGTGTCGCAGTTGTTATTGATACATTGAAATGTCCTCAAATCGTCGATTTGGCAAAAGATGCGAAACTTCTTCTGATAGAGTCTACCTACCTAGAAGGCGAAAGAGAATTAGCCGAAAGCTATAAGCACATGACAGCAAAGCAAGCTGCTGAGTTAGCAAAACAAGCGGGTGTGGAAAAAATGGTGATGACCCATTTTTCCGCCCGCTATTCTGATGAAAAAATGTTTGAGGAGGAGGCGCGTCAAATTTTCAAAGAATCCTACGCGGCTGAAGACTTAAAGCGGTTTCAATTTTAATCAAGTGTTCCCTCAGGATTATCTGCAATGTGGGCAAAGTGATCTAGCAAGGAGTTACGCTCCTCAGTGCTTGAAAAAGAGACAAGTTCTCGGACAAGGCAGCGCATTTCATTAGGATTATTAGAATCTACAAGGTGTTTTGCCGCCTGAAAATAAGAGGCTTCGACCCCTTCAGCTTCCAACTCTTGTTCCATCATATTTTGAATAATTCGAGCGTTGACTCTAAGCTCTTCAGAAAGTGACTTGGCGTGCTGCACTCTTGAGGCGCATTCCTTGATATGAATGATACTTTCTGCAATTTTTTGAAGCATCTCCGGATCAGAAATCGCCTCTTTGATCCGAATCAGGCGAATGAATTGTCGAAGATACACCTGTAACTGCTCTTTTAGATCCTCATTATGCATAATTGCTCCTTTTCAAGTGATGATGACACTAACGGATCATTCCCCTTTTTGTAAAGTTGACACCTTGATCCCGATCTTTAATGATATAATTTTTTAACAAGGATCTACCAGAAATGATTTGAAAAGTGCAAATCAGAAAAATAATAAAATTGAATGCAAAAAAAACGATCCAGGGGATTGGATCAAAAGGGTTGATAGGTTGAGTATCCAGGTAAAAAGGGGCAGATGGGGTTAAAAGTTTTTCGGATATGCTAGAAAGATCTTTTGTTTCATAACGTTTGAGTTCGTAAAATTGACCTGTCTCCTCAAGTAGAAGCGAAAGCGGGTCGATAATAGGTTGCAGGCTAAGCTGTAAATAGATCGTTTTTTCGTTGACTGTGGTAAAATAGACAATTCCAGGTTGGCTAGTTTTGAATTCTGATCCGATCCAACCACTATCTTTCATAAAGAATGTAGATAGGCTTTTGGATTTTTCAAATCCTTCTTGGGCTTTTTCCAGAATATAGTTCTTTTCATGATCAATAAGCCGGATTTTTTGAAGATAACCCCATTTTTTGAAAAGCGATGCATCTAGATGGATCGGATTTTCCTCGTAAATGCTCAAGAGTGATTTTGCCATTTGCTCAATATGCAGAAAATAGTTTCTTACGCCCGTTTCAGCATAATTTTTTGCATGATTTTGGTTTTTTATTTGTGTTTCAAAAGTGGATTTTTTTGTTTTTTGGATATAAATGGACGAAGTTGCTAGTACAAATGAGATAGAAAGGAGGATTGCCGATAATCGGTGTTTTGCTGATAGGATATAAAAAACAATTTCATAGATAAACATGAAGAAAAAGATTAGAGACAAAAACCCAAAAACCAATGTGGTTAAGGGGAGGGGAAATCGAAATTGAATACATAAAGGCTCTTTAATTCCATCCAATAACTTTTCCATTTTGATTGTTCGTCCAAAAAATGAAAAGTCTGACCTAAAGGGATCAAGGGATTCAAAAGGTTCAAAAAATAGAAAGGGGCTTTTTTTGTCTTTATCGGAAGTAAAAGAAAAGGCTAGCCGTTCATGTGCAGAAAAAAAAGTTTTTTCAAAGTTTTTTATCTGAAAAACCCTATGTCGGCCCTCTTTGGAGGGGATAAGTCGAAAATACAGGGGTTTAAGATTTGCAGAATCTTCAATTCGACTCCATGCTGGGAGAGTAATTTTTTGTAGTTGATTCGAAAAGTAACCCACTTCTATTTTGTTTTGGTCACTTTGCTGTAGAATATGCCAATGTTGATCTAAATGATCTACAAGCATGGGGGATTTGGCCCCTTGCCGTGTGAGCTGGCGTAGTGCAGTTTTTTGACCAAGTTGGTCTAATAAATTTGTTTTTCGCTCAAAATCGATTAGAAAATTCTCGAGGGCTAGTTTGAGTTTTGTCTTTGCTTTTGTTTCAATTTGAGAAAATGAGTAAAAAAAGAGCCCCAAAGACAAAATAAACGAAGAAAAGACAATCGGCAAAAGATATTTTCTCATACTAACTTGTTCTATCTCAAACACTAGCTTTTTTGTACATACGATTAGTGTAAAATTTTTCTTTTGGATTTACCCTAAACGTGTTTTTAAAAATTTCGTTGTTCCTGCTTATTCTTGATAAAACTTTAATTGGATGAATAGATTGAATATTATTAATGATTCGTTTTAATTTCTTAAAAACTAAAAATTTGAGAAATAAATGTTTGAGTTTGTTAAAAAATTGATTTTTGGTGTGGGCGTAACGCTTTCGCCTGTTGCTGAATTAGAAATTCAAGATGGATCTTTGATTCAGAATACGGTTTCAATCTCCTTAGTAGATGGCCTAGATAAGTTAGAAATCTTACAGGAGTCCGAAAAGATTCTAGACCAAGAGGACAAGGGGTATACAGCAAAGTTATACGAGATTTTGAGAACAAAACAAGATCCGTTTGTCGTGCTGGATATTGGAGCTGAGGTGGGAAATTTTTGCCTTTTAGCTAAATATTTTCCAGCTTCAAAGTGGTATGCAGTGGAGTCTAAGGCTGAAAAACTATCTTTATTAAAAAGAAACATCGAATTGAATCGTCTATTTCAAGTCGATTGCTTTAAGCAGGCTGTACTAAAAGAAAGTGAGGAGTTTGCCTATCTGCCTAAATGCAGTGATGAGTCGGGATTAGTAGAGCAAAATGAACGTATCCTCGCACAAGAGGTGGATGCAGTGAGTGTGGATCAATTTTGCCAAGATCAAAAAATTGAGCACGTTGATTTTATAAAAATAAAAGCTGCAGGTAGTGAATTGAAGATCCTTTTAGGTGCCAATCAGTGTTTGACAAAGCAGCGTCCCCTTATATTTGTGGATTTGTCCCATTACCACGCAAAACAGTACGGATTTACGATTAAAGAGATCAAAAAAGTATTGAAAAGATGTGGATACAAAACGCGAAGTTTAGGTATTAGAAGATGGGTGTTTATGCCCCAAGATCATATTCTAGGTTTGAGCCTTCAGGAAAGCACCTCAAAGGAGAGTGCCCTTTGAGTGGTATTGTCGTATTTGACTAGCAACTATGGCAAAAGCATTAGAAACATTGAGCGAATTTTTGATCCCCTGTAGAGGTATTTCCACAAGATAGTCGGCTTGAGCAAGGATCTCATTTGAGATGCCAAATTCCTCATTCCCAAATATCAGCGTACCACCAATTGAAAAATCGAATGAGCTGTAACATTGGGCATTTGAAGATGTCTCAAAGGCAATCCATGGGCGGGGCAAAAGATTGAGATCGAAGTTTTCATAAATCTCGACATGTTGCTCTGCCCCTAAAGAGGTCTTGAGAACTTCTTTATGATTTTTGGAAGGACAATAATTTGAAAGATAGATAGAGCCAAGCCGGAAAGCTTCAGTAGTTCGGATGATACTTCCAAGATTATGTCCCGACCGGATTTGATCTAAATAAATGCACCAGGGTAAAAAGGGGATAGGATTAGTTTTGTGGTCTAATCTTCGAATTGTAGGTAGAATTTTGGGGACATCGATATCAGGTTTGACCGACTCCATCAGGGAGTGATAAAGATGGGAGAGTCCTTCATATCCTGTTGAAAGAAGTGGTATTGAAGCGTCATAACTCAAGAATCGTTCATAATGCTCAATGGCCTCCTTGTCCTCTACATTGATATAAATGCGACGGACGAGTTTTGCCAAAATACGGCTTTTAGCCCCCTGATGGAGGGCTAAAAAATCAAATTTACCGAGCTGCTTTAGATCGTCTTTCAAGATACTCTTCCAGTGTCCCCTTGAAGAAGTGGACGCCATCTGGTTCAATAGAAATAATCGATGTAGCAACGCGATCGATCAAATCCCTATCGTGGGATGCAATCACAACGGTCCCAGCAAATTTTTCCAGACCATCACCCAAGGCAGAGACAGATTCAAGATCGAGATGGTTATTTGGTTCATCTAAAATCAAAACATTAGGTTTACTCAAGATCAAATACGACAAAATCAATCGGGCTGTCTCGCCTCCGGAAAGTTTAAATGTCTCTTTAAAGACGTCATCACCTGAAAAAAGTAACTTTCCTAAGCTGCCTCGAATTTCTTGGTCATAAGCGCTTTGGTTTCGTGCTCTAAGCCATTCAAACATCGAAACGTGCTCTTTTTTATTAACAATATCGTGATGTTCTTGTGGGAAGTACCCGATTTTTACATTCTGGCCCACCTCAATTGCACCTTGTGTAGGTTCAATCACAGAGGCCAAAAGCTTCAATAAGGTCGATTTCCCCATCCCGTTTGCACCGATCACACCAACCTTATCTCCTCGGTTAATGTCTAATTGAACTTTGTCGAAGACAAACTTGTCGTCATAGGATTTCTTTAGGTTTGCGAGACGAAACACACAGCTTGCTGCTCGGTCAGGCTCGTCAAACATGATAAACGGACGAGTGATATTTGTCCTTTTCATCTCTTGGGGCTGAAGTCTGAGGATCTCTTTTTTTCTCGAGGTAGCCTGGCTAGAACGTGTTCCTGCTCCAAATCGCTGGATGAAATCTTGCAACTGGGAAATCTTTTTTTCTCGAGATTTTGCGTCTTGTTGGGCACGTTCTCTCACATCCATTTTGGTCTGAACCATCTGGTCGTAATTGCCGGGATACAAGATGATTGTTTCGTAATCGATATCGGCAATATCGGTAGCAACAGAATTTAAGAAATACCGATCATGGGATACAACAATAAGAGTCCCTTTATACTGCTTCAAGAATTCTTCTAACCAGGTGATAGAATCGAGATCCAAATGGTTAGTAGGCTCGTCAAGCATCAGCGCCTCAGGATTTCCGAAAAGGGCTTGGCAAATAAGAGCACGAAATTGCAGATCTGATGGAACATTTCCCATGGCCTGGTCAAACATCTCTTCAGGGATACCCATTCCGCTCAAAAGCTGCTCTGCATCGCTATCTGCCATGTAACCGTCTTCATCAGCGATGACCTCTTCCAATGAGCCCAAACGCATACCAACAGCGTCGGTCATTTCCACTTCATAAAGGCGGTCTCTCTCAAGGAAGGCATCCCACAGGCGTTTATTTCCCATGATAACGACTTGCCTTAAAGAATAATCTTTATAATCGTGAATATTTTGTCTAAGATATCCGGTCTTTTTTGGCAGAGCAACAGTGCCGCTTGTAGACTCCTCGATACCCATAATAATTTTTAATAAAGTCGATTTTCCCGCTCCATTAGGCCCTGTGATGGCATAACGATGCCCTTTATTAAAAGTAATGGTAACATCCTCAAAAAGGGTACGCGTGCCGACCCTTTTGGTAATTTTAGACAGTGTAATCATAATTCATAGAAGACTATAGCAGGAAAGAGGAGGGTTTTCAAGGTGCAAATTAACAGATTTTTGGACTTTTTAAAGGCTGTAAAGCGATCCAGCCCCCACACCTTGCGAGCTTATGAGGCCGATTTGAGGGGATTTCACATGTATTGCTTGGAAAAACCCTTCGAGGAGATCTCCAAATATGAGATTCGCTCCTTTCTGATGGCCCTGTATAAAAAGAATGTTTCAAAAAAAACGGTCGCCCGTAAAGCTGCATCGCTTAGAAGTTTTTACAACTTTATGGTAGCCCATGAGGGTTTGGAGCAAAACCCAATGGAGCTTATCGACCCAATCAAGCAAGAGCAGTGCATACCTCGGGCTGTAAGCTCAGAGGAGGTCGATATTTTGCTCAATGCGGTCGATCCAACAACTTTTTTAGGTTTAAGAGATCGGTGTATCT
>RGYU01000111.1 GCA_010031885.1 Chlamydiota bacterium
AAAATGACCGAATGGCCGATGAAAATTCACGAAAAAACATTCCAGTCTCACTTCTTTCTATTTAACTTATTTAATAAAACCCAGGCCTACGAATGACTTTTGAGTTTGACTTGTTTCTCCCGCCGGGAGAGAGAGAAATTTCAAGGCCCAACCGAAGAAATTTCAGAGAGGGCAAACCTAATTAATCAGAAACAGGAGTTTCGCAATTAATCCACGTCTTCCCGGCGGAGGCAGGGATCCAGGATAATTCCGGATTTTTACTGGATCAACTATGTCTGAGAGAATTATTTTGATCCAGTAAATTTTGGCAAAACTTCTCTTTCTGTCATCCCGGCGGAGGCCGGGACCCAGTTTAATATGGGTTTAAAATTTACAAACTAAGTGCTCGTCGGGATATTTTCTGCCTCCAACTCCTTTAGTCTTGCGTTGGCTACAACGATTAATTTTCGCATCAGAGCCGTTAAAGCCACCATGGGCTTTTTACCTCTCGCGATTAAGTTTTCATAAAAAACCTTAAATCGAGAGTTTGAGTTACGAGCGGCCATGGCGGCCATAAAAAGAGCTGTTCGCACTTCAGATCGGCCTCCTTTTACTCGACGCTGACCTTTAAAAATGCCACTTTCATTGGCATGTGGGGCGAGCCCTGCGAGGCTGGCGACCTGCTTATGATTCAAAGTTCCGAGCTCTGGCATAAAACAAATTAAATCTCTTGCAGTGATCGGACCGATACCTTCAATGCTTTCTAAGACCTTTTGACGTTCTTTTAAGACAGGATCCTGATCAATGAAATACTGTAGAGATTGATCAATTTTTTTGATTTGCTCTTCGACCACGCCAATGATCACCCTGCAGCTCTCTTGAATCAGTTCATCGATGTGAGGGGCTTGTATTCGGTTCTTTTCTTGAACAAGAAATTTCTTTAGATGTCGACGCCTTTGGGCCATTTCGTACAACTTAAGCGCATTTTTAACCGTTTCAAAAAGCGATAAATACGGGTGACGCTCAAAGCCATAACGAGCTAGCGCTAAAGCATCCAATCGATCGGTTTTCGCTAAATGCCCAAACGATCGAATGAAACTTTTGACTTTCCGAGCATTCGCTCGATGAATGGCAATTTTTAACTTTCTTAAAAATAAAATCAGCCCTAACTCATGCCCACCTGTTGCCTCAACGATAACCAGGGAATCTTTAAGTTCTGATTTAAATTTTTTACCAAAAATTACCCAACCACTGGCGTTGTTTTCGAAAGATTGCACTTGCTTAGAGCCGTGCACTGCGACGACAAACTCAAATTTACCAATATCTATGCCGATGAAATTTTTGTACGATTTGTGAGACACTATAAACCTCGATAGTTTGTGATAAACAAAATTGTTTTGGATTGTAATCGGGCGTGCCGTAAGGCAGCCCTCGCAACTATCCAAACGTATCGAGAGTCGGGACAGGTACCTTGATCCAGACGATTGTTGAAATCGACCCCGGCACGGTAGCCTGCTCTCGTGATGTAGGGGAGTGAAAATCTCCCTTACATCAACCTCTCACTATCAATATTAAAAGATTTTAGACTTACAACCCCGGCCTCCGCCGGGGCGACTTGGATTAAGTGCGAAACTCCTGTTAACTTAAAACTCAGGGAATATTTTTATAGCTTTTCCTAAATTTGGCTAAAAATGCATGCAAATTTAGCCACTTCTGTCGAAATAATGGCGCAAATTTAGCCAAAAATGGCTAAATTAAGAC
>RGYU01000112.1 GCA_010031885.1 Chlamydiota bacterium
TTTTTAGGTTTGTAGTGCACTCGGCTGCTATAACCCCTTTTCTTTAACATCGCTTCGGCGGCTTCTGAGCGATAGGCGCTATCTCCCCAAACACGTTTAGGGCACCTCTAAAAATTCAATTTTTTTAAAAATATACCTAACTTGTCAGGCAAGTTTTTTGAAATACACAAAAGCGCGCCAATTTTTCAGTATGATTTTTTATTTTTTCGCTTTTTTGGGCTTTTTTTAATGATTTTCTCAATGTTTAGGCGCAATTCGCCTGCAAATATCGATAACGACACAAGTTATAAACCAAGTTGTTCATGCCAATCTTAAAGGTAGCTCTGGCCAAACCAATCGTTCGAACAAACGCGCCTTTCATGGTGTTACCGATAAACCCAAATACATGTTCTACTCTCACTCGAATTTTACTGTAACGATGGTTTTGGCGTTTTTCTGCTGATTGAATCCAACCACCTTTTTTAGGTTTGTAGTGCACTCGGCTGCTATAACCCCTTTTCTTTAACATCGCTTCGGCGGCTTCTGAGCGATAGGCGCTATCTCCCCAAACACGTTTAATTTTATATTCGGCATCTGCATTAATGTGATTTTTATAGCCGTAGTAGTTTTCATTACGTTTTTTTGTCCAACGGGCATCTGTGTCTTTTTGGCGCAAAACATGCACGCTTTTGTTTTTCCATGTTTCGGGTTGCTGACCTGCTTTAATTTGCTGATTTTCTTCTCGCGTATTCCTCTGTCTGGGTGCTTCTACAATACAAGCATCCACCATGGAACCTGTTTTTGCTGCAAAGCCTTTTTTTTCTAGTTGCAGCCTAAAAAGATTAAATAACTTTGTAATGACTTTTCCGTTGACCAGCACTTCTCGAAATGACCAAAGCGTTTTTTCGTCGGGCACTTTGGCGCCCACTGAAAGGCCTAAAAAACGCATAAAAGACAACCGATCTCGCACTTGAAACTCTACTTGATAATCAGATAGCCCATACAGGTGCTGTAGCAATAGTAGTTTGAACATCAATAAACGATCATAGGGTTTTCGCCCAGCTGCGCTTTTACGCTGACGTTGGAAGGCTCGTTCAATAGGCGGGAGAAAAATTTTCCACTCGATAACTGCATTGAGTGGTTCCAATGGATCTCCTGCTTGTGAAAGTTGCTCATAACGATTACTCAAATCGAACAGTCCAGTTTGCCGCATAGCTAATCTCCTAAAAGTACTATAAATATAGATATGAAATGTGTTTTTTGTTGAGTAATTTTATCAAAAAACACAAACAATTAGAAGATTTTAAAAAAGACTATTTGAACTGTTTTCAAAAAAATGAGCGAAAAAAGTAGGCGGTTTTTCTACTAAAAAGTTTAATTGATATGCCGTTCATACCCATACCTCACAAAAAGACATAGCGCATACGCATTTTTTCTAAAAAACGTATTCATGGATAAAAAAACATCAATTTCTAGAGGTGCCCTAATGGTGAATATAATAAAGCGTGTCAGGCAATAGCAACCTATTTTGCCTTCCTACAGTTCAATCAAGATAGTGTGACGGACGAAACAGAAGATCCACAAATGGATGATCAGGCAAGAGCAGCCCGATTTGATAATGCTCCTGATAAAAACGATCGAATTCAGAAATTGCTTCGATCACTGTTCAATGGGCAGAAGCCAGATTCGCTTAAGGCGATTTTGTCTGCTTTTATTTATTCTGCTGAGAAAAATTCTGCGCGTGAGATAATAGACAACAT
>RGYU01000113.1 GCA_010031885.1 Chlamydiota bacterium
TGCATACAAAATGGGAGAATGTTGTGGTGGATGCGACTCAAAAGTCCCGTCTTGCATTTATCTATGTCCTCACAAATGATGAGAGGTAAACTGCTAATAATCTCTCCCTTGGTAGTAAAGGGCAATTTGTCTAATGCTTGAGTTGCAAAAAGTAAAAGATTGCTGACCTCTAGGTACTCTTTTTTTCTGATCGTTGCATCGCTAGAAAATTCGAGGTAACTTCCATTTGTCTTTACCCGCTGATAGAACTGGTGCCATTTGAGTAGCAGATCTATATAAAGCTGCTTTTCTTTAAAGTCTTTGAAGGGCCCTTTTTGTTTTTTATTCAGCTCCTTGTTCATAAATAGATGAACCGTTTCTATCGCATCTATTTTTAATGGGGTTGGAATCTGAATTGTTGTCGTGCGCCCCAAAAAAGAGTATGAGAGTACTTTTAGATGGATGTTTTTGACTAAGCAGTTCTCTAAGGAGGTTTTATCAAACAACTGCAGGGAGAGCTCTTTTGCTTGGTGGAGTGTGATAAGATCTAAATCAATCGAAGATTCCAGGCTTATCCGCTCCCCATGTATTTTGACCTGCTCTCTCAAAGGGGCCCCTTTTTTGGGTAAAATGGACAGTGCTCGTGTCAAACACCAGCTATCGTCCCAATGAAATAAGCTTTGGATCTTTGAAATCATAACCTGTTGTCCAGTAGGGCTTAAGCCTTCTATTCGATTTCAAATCTTAATAAAAACTTAATTTATTGAGCAACAGCGGTTTGCAATTAAAAATTTTATGTACCGTTTTTTTGTTTCTCCCTCAAAATGAATGAGATAAAATATACTATTAATTTTTTTAAAAATATGGTATAATTTATTATAATAAAGGGGGGTAATTATGAGAATACCAAACGCTGTTAGAACAGCAAGTACGATTTGCTTAGGCGCCATGAGTCCGAAAAAAACCGGAAATCTGGGCCAAAAAACTGTGACTCTATCTAGCCCTGAGTCTCCGTCAAAAATATCGACAAAGATGAACTTTTTTAGGACTGCTGTCGATGCTTTAAACCATGCGAAAGGGGTTTTCAAGAATACCTACGCTCTAGAGTCTACAAAATTGAATGCTCCCCGTTTGGGTTCGTCTGTTTATGTTCACCCAAAGATCTTAGAGCTTGCGGATGAGATGGGGGTAGAGGTGAATAATATCACCCCGGATTTCATCGCCCGAAAATATAAGATAGGCTATCACGGTATGGGAAATAAAAGCTCAATTTTAGATCAGCTTTCGGATGATGGTACCATCACTACAGTCAAACCATTTTTTTGGACAGAGGATGATTCCGAGGCTCGTACTTATGCTCAAGGGGCTGAGCCGGTAATCTTGATCTTAGAAATAGAGTCGGATCAAAGCTTTATCAATGTTTGCCCTATGCATGCAAAAACCTTTATTTCCGAGCATAAAGATGTTAATATCCTTGGTATCTTTACAAAGGGAGAAAGACTTTGCAAAGAGGGGGTTGTTTTATCCGCGCTACAAGAAGCCGGTAAAGCTTTAGCCTCAAAACTGCAAGGAAACTAAGATGTTTGTATCAGGATTTGGTAGGTCTTTATTGAATGCGGCAGCTTTAAAAGGGTTGACCCAAGCATATGGACATTCAAAGCTATATTTTAATGATCTGATGAAAAAAAACATCAAAGAGGGT
>RGYU01000114.1 GCA_010031885.1 Chlamydiota bacterium
TTTGGCGACAGAAAAGAGTTTGGCGGTAAAAAGCCCTTTTTTAAAGACGATAAATTTAAAGACTCTGGGTTTAAAATGGTCGGTGGGGCCAAGAAAGGCAAAAGCTTCTCGCTTGGAAAATATGATCTAGAAATGCCTTCAAAAGATGGAAGATCAAAAAGGCCAAGCGGCCCAAAAAGGGGAAAGAAGGTTTTTACAACCCCTAAAAAGAGCCGTTATTCCTAGTCTAGTTTAGATCATTCCCTATGATTGTATGGCTCTGGCATTTGCCAGGGCCGTTTTTTTGTGTAAGATCTTGGTAACGCCAAAACTTTTTTGAATTTGGGCGTTTTCAATCGAGCTAATTAGAATCCGGTAGGGGGATCTAAGCAATGATTAGCAAAAAGGGATAGATTAATGGTGCACAACAAAACTAATGCGCGCATCGATACGGTACTTAGTGATATGACCGTTTTCTACTTTGGCGTGGATATGATCAACATCAATTTGTTTGATCTCTTTTACGGTTTTACTTGCCTCGTGAACTGCAGAATGTACCGCCTCTTCGATCGTTTTTCCTTCGCTTATGACCTCAATTACCTTCACTATAGACATAAATAACCCTTAAAAAACATAGACTCTTCTAGATAACATATAAAAATTTTTACCTTTTCTTGCTAGAGTTTTTTTAAGCTATTGATTTAGAGGGGGAAGATCTCCTCCCCCTTTTTTTGTTCTTAGTTACCGCAGGTAACACTCTTTTTGAATGGGAGGCGGTGCAACAGGGGGGTGTAGGGTCCATTGATAGGAAGTTTTTCTACTGAATCTTTTGAACTTGTATAAATCTTAGAGGCCATGAAGAAGCATAGATTTGCCGAATGTGTGTAAGATAGCCTAATACTAAATAAGCGGGTGGCCTTCTTAATTGCTGGACTGTTATTTTCTAAATTTAAAAAAACCAAGGCTCTGGCCTTAATATGCTTATTTGGGGGTGCAGATGATATCTTCGAAGAGCAACTCCCACTCATAATTGAGGTCATTTAGCAGTTCAACTATTTGACGGCGATAGATACCACATTGACGCATGTTGACAGGGTTGAATTCCATCAAAATAACAGGCCTGTCTCTAGTCAACATTTTTTTTCCGCCTTGAAGAACAAAAAACTCCCAACCCTCAGTATCTATTTTTATAAAATCTACTTTGGAAATATTTTTTTCAGATATAAAAATATCCAATTCTAAACATTCAATTTCTCTACAAGTAAATTGATTGAACCGCAGAGGCTTTCTACCCAAAGTAGCTAATCCTAGTTGAGAATACTCAGGGAGTTTTAAAATGTCGCGTCCTGATCTATTAGATATAGCATAAGGATAAACTTCGACATTTTTAATATTATTTAAACGCAAATTTAGCTGAAGAATATCAGCAGCTTCTTTAATTGGTTCAAAAGCGTACCATTTAGAGCCTGGTAAAAATTTCGACAGAAGTGTAAAAGTTCCTGTTTGAGCTCCGATGTCTAATACGGTGACGGGTCCTGTTCTATTTTTCAAAAGAGAATAGAATCTATTTATTAGTGGTTTATCCCATACCTCTCCATTTTTCCAACTGCAACCTAGTTTTTCCGCCTCCTCAGTGATCAGAATATTTGGCTGATCATAAACTAGGTTGTAAGTTTTAGTGTTTACCCCTTTTTCCGATAG
>RGYU01000115.1 GCA_010031885.1 Chlamydiota bacterium
ATCAAAAACTATATTTTCCCTGATTCTTCTATCTTTATACACTTCAAAATACTGATTGATAAACATGTCGGGTATATGTTCAACAAAGAAGTTTTTATCATGTTCACGGCTAATATCGAGGAGCAATTGTTTGAAACGACTTTCATAAGGCGCGGTAGAAACGGTAGAAAAGATGGACCAAAAATAAAAATAGTTTTCACTACGTAAAAATTGTTGAGAAAATGTGTTGTTTTTAAAGTAGGTTTCCAACGGCCACGCAAAATATACGGGTTGTGAGCCAGAGCCCTCCATTTCTTTTTTCAATTCTTTAAAACTCATCATTAAATCAAAATCGATCAACCCCAGTCTTCCGGTTGTGGGAGAAAACATCACATTATTTTTCTTGATATCTCGGTGGACGTATCCCGCTTTATTCAAGAGAAAAAGAGCATACATTACATCTTCCCAATGACAAAACACCCGAAGAACGTCGTCCTCTGTTAATTCAGAGTCCCTCTTGAACAAATGGAAAAGAGATATCCCTTCATCGCGGAAAGTGATGCGACGTTGTGCATAATCCAACTGTAGCATGGGACTCCTTAAAAAGTCCCGATCTTGATCAATTTCTTGACGAATTATCGTCTCTAACAATAGCGCAATTTCCAAATTTAGACCCGAGAGATAAAATTTATCAATCGCTCCACTCTTATGACGAAAGACTTCACCAAAAGATCCTTCGTCGATAAACTGGCCCTGTTGTCTTCTGCTCGATTTAGAATACCTGTGATACCTTCGATAAAAATTTGTCATCGCAGCCACCATTATCTTATTGCTTCCAACCTCTGGATTTCTCCTGTCGATCACCCGACACATCATTTCAAGAACTTTCAAATCTTTCTGGATCCGAGGGTCCAAATGTGCGTCTTTCTTGGTGGTATAATCATCGATAACTTGTTTTAATTGGCTCCTAATCTGTTCAGGACTACTGCTTTCCTGCATCGCCAAGAAAAAAAATTGTCTTATTGGAGACTCTGCCGGCATATAGAGGTACATATGAAAAAGTGGCATCAAGCAATTTTTCACCTGCTCGGTCAGTGGTTCATCGAATTCTCTTTGAAAAAGAGTCATGGCGTAATTGTGATGAACAGCCGCCCTAAATCGCATTTTTGAAAAACGTTCAATAAAATTCAACGCTTTATCAATCAAACTCATGTTTTTTTTTAAGAAATAAAAAAGATTAAGAGTAATAATATTTAAAATTTTTTTGACGAAGAAAAAAAAATCATGATACAGGTTCTTGACCTCTTGCACCACTTTGGTGACGAGGTGTATCAATGCCTCGATATCCCGGATATCGGGGCACTTTATAATACCCATCATTCGGCTCGTAGTTTGCTACGAGGCATCATCGAGAATGATACAAGAATAATACCAATGACAGAAGGAGAGTTTGGTTGCGAGTGCAATATCTGTGATTATGAACAGGAAGCGATCGTAACACATCCTATCTCGATGCGCGCCGTATTCCGCAGCCCCACTCGTATCCAGCTCCTCTGCGACTGGTACTATTCCATCTTGTTAAGATGATCTATAATATCCAGGCATTTTTTTATTGATAATAATAAAAAAAAATCTTTACATTCCCGAGCTGCCACGCATGGACGACGACTGCGTGTTGTGCTGGACGGCCTGCATGTTGCG
>RGYU01000116.1 GCA_010031885.1 Chlamydiota bacterium
AAATTGCAGCTCCCAGCAGGGAAAGCAAATCCCGCCCCACCTGTTGGTCCCGCTCTCGGCTCGAAGGGTGTCAATATTATGGCATTCTGTAAAGAGTTTAATGCGGCGACCCAGGCTAAGGCCGGGTCGATCATTCCTGTTGTGATCACAGTTTATGCTGATAAATCATTTACATTTATCACAAAAAATCCCCCCGTTTCAAATTTGTTATTGAAGGCTATCGGTGCTGAAAAAGGATCGAAGACTCCTAACAGTGCGAAAGTGGGTAAAATTAATCGGAGTGAAATCCGTAAAATCGCTGAGCTTAAGCTTTCCGAAATGAACGCAGCTTCCCTTGAGGCGGCTGAAGCGGTCGTGGCGGGTACAGCACGCTCCATGGGCATTGATGTAATAGGCTAATGGAGGAGTGACTGTGACGAAATTAAGCAAAAGGATGAGAGAGATCAAAAAATCTCTTGAAAAACGCTCCTTGACTGTTCAAGAAGCGGTTAATCAAATTAAAGATGAACCTAAAGTAAAGTTCGACGCTAGTGTTGATCTCAATATTTCTTTAAATATTGATACCAAAAAAGCGGATCAGCAAGTTCGAACAAGCTTAGTGCTTCCACATGGTACTGGTAAAGCTGTACGCGTTGTTGTTGTCACTAAAGATCTTGAGAAGGCTGCTCAGGCGAAAGCTAACGGGGCAACAGAGGCAGGCTCTTTAGAGCTTCTCGACCGTATGCAAGCTGGCTGGGTCGACTACGACCTCGTAATTGCGTCCCCTGACGTAATGCGCGATTTTGCAAAGGTTGCAAAAGTTCTCGGCCCACGAGGACTGATGCCAAACCCCAAGTCTGGAACTGTTACACAAGATGTTGTAACGGCGACGGTTGAGGCTTGCAAAGGTAAAGTCGAGTTGAAGCCCGACAAAATGGGACAAGTGCATTTAAGAATCGGACGCTTATCGTTTGAGAATCAAAAGCTCATTGAGAATGCAGAGGCTATTTTAGCCGAGCTGATCAAAGCAAAGCCAAGAACTCTCAAAGGTGCATTTATTAAAAGTGTATACATGGCATCTACCATGGGTGGAAGTCATCAATTAGCAGTTTCGGCGGAGTAAGAACCATGAGGAAAGAGAAAGAGTATCTTCTTGAAGAGATCGCGGATTCGATTCCTCAAGGATCCAATCTTGTTCTTGTCAATTACGGCAAAATGGAGCCAAACGTAGCCCACGATTTTCGTCGCAGAATTTCAAAGGCCGGCGGTCGCTACCTTGTCGTAAAAAAACGTATTTTCCGCAAAGCTGCGGAAACAAAAGGGATGAAAATAGATATTTCCCACCTTAAGGGAAATGTCGGTTTTGTTGTAGCAAAGGATCACTTCCTTGAAACTACCAAAGAACTTTATAATTTCAGAAGCGATAACAAAGATCTGATACAAGTTCTTGGTGGACATTATGAGGGGAGCTTCTGCTCTTCTTCGCAAGTGGAGATGATTTCAAAACTCCCAAGCCTACCAGAAATGCGTGCACAATTCCTCGGAACACTCGAGGCGCCGCTTTCACAAACATTGGGTGTCGTTGAGGCGATTTTGACCTCGGTCATCTACTGCTTGGACAACAAAGCTAAAGATCAACAATCATGATTTTGGAGAAGTAACGTGAGTAAA
>RGYU01000117.1 GCA_010031885.1 Chlamydiota bacterium
TTATTAAAAAATAGTTTTTATATATTTAAAAGTTTAATTTACAGATTATGGGCTTGTCTTGGGTTCAATTGAAAAGAAAATTCTTGAGTATCTTGATTGCGACTCAGCGTACGGGTGACAGTGATTGTGTAATAAACGTTTTGGTTGAGTCGAGGATCATAAACGGGAACCTCGCTAAAGGTCCGCCGAGCGATTAGCTGGGTTGCGCTCGTGGAAAACTCAAGGGTCTCGACTTGCCAGCTTGGAAGAATCATCCACCGCTCTTGAAACGATTGATTCAATTGAAATAATCCATCTAAAAAATATTCTCGGGATGAAAAGTCATAGATCTTGATTTTTGTTTGCTCATCAAAATCTTGAACCATTTGGTCCATTCTCTCCCGAAATAACCGGTATCGATCCCCACAAACCTCAAAATTGGAGTCAAAAACGGTCGTGCCGTTTTCATTAAATCGGGCATGGAGTAGGCCCTCATAAAGAAGATCCATGACCCAAAAATAACGGGTCGTTTGATTACGATGATCAATAATTGTCCTTGAGAGAGCATTCCCCCTATAAAATCTCTCTTCAGCTTGTTCTAAATTTGCAGCAGGGGGCACGCGCGGATCCATCATTTGAGAGCCTTTGGGCATAAAAGTTCTATTAAAAAACCTATGAATTTTTTTCCAAATTGAAGAGAAGATAGCAAAGGCGACTCTAAAGACCTTTTGATGCAAAAAATCTAAAGATTTTTTGAAAAAGCTGGGCTGTACTAAAGGAATTTCTAAAGCTTGTGGAGCTACTGAATGCATAAAACCTCTCTTTAAAAGAAGATATTTTATGAATTACTTTAGTTTTTAACCATAAAATATAGTTGAAATACCCAAAAAAAGGGAAAAGGAGATGCAGAAACAGTTACTTTAAAATTTAATTTACAACTCGGAAGAATATCCTGAGCTAATTGGGCTAGTCCCCTTTCATAGCCCGTTGAGCTTCACGAGAAAGATCCCTTTCCTTGATCGTACTGCGCTTGTCATGCAACTTTTTCCCTTTGCCAATCCCAATTTTTAGTTTCACTAAACCTTTTTTAAAATAGAGGGAGAGGGGGATCGCCGTGTATCCCTTTTGTTCAATCATTTTTTGGATTCTTAAGATTTCCTCTTTATGAAGAAGGAGCTTACGGGGGCGTTTCTCCTCGTGATTATGGATATTCCCAAAAGCGTAAGGGGGTATCGACATAAGCTTGATCACGGGGATGTTTTCTTGAATTTCGACGTAGCTGTCGCCGAGTACACATTTGCCATTACGCAATGACTTCACCTCGGTCCCCTGCAGTTGGATTCCCGCTTCAAATGTATCGAGAATTTCATAATTGTAAAAAGCTTGGCGGTTGGAGGCTACTTCTTTATGCATAATCAGCATGGACTATAGCAGAACCGAGGGGTTAAGGACAATCAAGAGCTTTTTCAACGATGAATCGCTTTGCTCTTTAGAATCCATTTTTTGTATAAAGAGACCTAAACCTTTTTTTTGTCTTTGAGGATCTCCCCAAAGGCATATATAAAGAAGACGAGTGTAATCGCCCAAAAGATCCATTTCACCAGTTCTCTTGTCATATTCATATCGAACCCGAAATCGAGCTGCAGCGAACTCAGCACCGATTCCACCACA
>RGYU01000118.1 GCA_010031885.1 Chlamydiota bacterium
AATATCTTCTACATCTTTTAAATTCAGCTCATGCCACATTTAGAAATTAAATACTCTATTGACATCGAGTTGGATCTTAACTTTTTATTCGATCAACTAGAATCTGCTATTAATGAGTTGGATGCATCGGCGGGTGTGTGTATGTGTAGAGCGTATCCAGCTAAAAGCTATAAACATAGTCATGTTATGATCGAAGTTTGGCTGTTACCAAAGCAGCATCGTGATCCTGTGTTTACTAGGGCTCTTCTTAAAAAACTAAAAGACTGTGTAAAGAAACAAGTTGTTAATCATTCTTATGTGTCGGTCCAGTTATATTATCTTGACAATAACTATGTAACTGGAGTTGCCCCATGAAACCGGTCCACTAACTAACTCGTTTTGTTTCTTCTAAAAACTCTCTTGGTGAGAGCATCTTTAGTCCCTTGTGTGGGGCTTTTTCATTATAATCATTAAACCACATTGGCAGCTGAGCTACAATAGTTTTTGCATCTTTTAGATTTCCAAAACAAACATAATCTCTTTTGAATGTCTTCACAAAAGCCTCAGCCATTCCATTACTTTCAGGGCTATATGGCAACGTAGTGCGTATATCTAACCCAAGCTTTTTGCCAAGTGCTACGGTTTCTTTAGCTACGCAGCAGCTCCCATTATCAGTTAACCACTGAATAGGTGTTTCACTCCAGGTCTTTCCTAAGCGATACTCTAGCGTTTCAAGCATCAAATCTCTAATCGCTTGTCCATCTATACCAATTGTTGATGCGATGTAGCACATCGCTTCTCTATCGCACGTATCAAGTGAAAATGCTACATGAACCCTTTCTCCATTTTGACACTGTATAGAAAAGCTATCAGAGCACCATCTAGTATTGCTAAATAGAGTTTCTACTTTTCCATCATGTGCTTTTTTTGGCCTATGCTGAGGTCTTGTGAGTAGCAGATTTTCTTGTTTCATCACTCTATAGACCTTCTTATGATTCCAGGGCCTTTCTTTGTTTTTCTTTTGATCAGCTTTCAATAGCGCTGTGATCCTTCTGTAACCATAGCTTGGTCTTTGCTCTAAAATCGATTTGATTTTAGAAATAACAGCGATATCTGAAGCTTTCATGTAGGTATTTGCTCTTTTCTTCTTTTGTGCCATGAGATTAGACCTAGATACTTTCAAGGCTTTTGCTATTGCACGGAGGGGAAATTTTCCCTTCCTGGCAAGGGCTGCCGCGATATGAGTTTATTTTTTGCGCTATCTCTGCAGCTTCTCTTAAAATCTCATTTTCAAGGGTTTTTCTGCCAAGAACCCTTTCTGTTTCTTTTAGTCTTTTTTCAAGCTCTTTATATTCAGTTTTTGATACTACATCTTACTTAGGCCTTTATACCCTTGATAGCCCCATCTTCCATGTGCTTCCTCCATAAAAAAAGTTGGCTTGGAAATATACCATATTTGCGGGCTATTATGGAAACAGACATTCCAGGTTGATAGGTCTGTTGTACAATATCTTTTTTTTCTTCAGGGGTCCATCTTCTTATCTTAGTTTTTTCTTTAATCATGTCCATATTGCTATTTTGCTCCTTTATTTTAAGAGCTAGCAGGTGGTCCTGTTTAAAAGGGGGCTACTCCATGCACT
>RGYU01000119.1 GCA_010031885.1 Chlamydiota bacterium
TATGCGTAAAAGCAAGTTGTAAAAGATCTTTTTTATAAAAACTATATTTTAATTTTTCTTCTATTAGCTCTATAGGTAGCACTTTTTTAACCATCTATGAATTATAATTACTCTATTATATACAACAATTTTTTAAAACTTAAAGACGTTTGCGCTCTTTAACTCGATTAAAATAAAGTTCACTATTAAATGGTAAAAAGTGGCATCTTTTTAAGGCATACAATTATTTGATGTGGTAAACTTTCCACCACTTAACAACCTCAAAGTTATTTGTATGATCAAATCTTCCTTAGAGCTAATTCATATTGATTATTTCCGTGAAAAGGGATCTATCTTATTCACAGATCTTCTCTCCAAAGAGCTTTTGAATAAAGCAAAGCAAGCCCTTTGCTTCATTCCAAAAAAATCCGAGAGAAACTGCTGGAAAAACTATGATGTGCTCAAAAAGCTTTCGATGAATCACAACTTCACATCGATTGCTTCAGCCCTTTGTAGACAAAAAAGTTTAAGACTTGGATTTGATCACTATTTTTCCTCATTTAATGAGCTCAAAGATTTCTTTAAAGAAAGCCCCCTTTCTGAAAAATGCTCCATCGATGGACTTGAAATCGCTCTTTTAATGAATCTTTCCGCAAATGAAGTAGAAATTACAAAAGAGAGTTTAACCTTTCCCCTTACCTCAGGATCCGCCTGCTTTTTTAATCCAAAAAACCCGCTAACTCTTCCTGAAATGCCTTTAACTGAAGGACCTTTCTTTTTAATTACATACTGTAAACAAAATGCTAGATATATCTATCAGGCTCTTGATGTTTACACCCATGAAGAAAAAAAAGAAGGGCAAGCATTTGGGGATTTAATTTCATCAAGGCTTCACCCTCTTTTATCTTATTAACTATTAGGAGAATTTTATGTCATCAATTACTACACAAACAGCTAGGAGGAGAATCCTTGCATCTCTTGTGAATTTGAGATTCGTTCCCAATAATAAGAAGCGAGACAGCGATTTTGAGTGGACAGAAGAGCTCACAAATCGCCTTATAAAGCTATTACAAGATCCAAAATATCAGCTCAACACAAAGCAAGGAAACTTTAATGCTAGCCTTATTGGAGAAGTACTTGGCATAGATAGAAAGGTTATAACAAGTAAAATTCAAACCCTAGTAAAGCATGCTCTTATGGGCTTACAATCTAATCCGCCTCAGCCTGACACCCTCGATTTGGAAAATAATCAACAATCTCTAAGCTCGCGCGTTAGATTTAAGAAAACCCCTGCTTCTGCCCCTAAAGAAAAAGATGAGCTAAAGCTCACGCTAGACCAGATCACTGCTCGTTTCCGTAATGATCAAGTAGACAAAGAGCTCGCGCAAAACGAGATCACTGCTTTTCCCTCTCTAGAAGAGGTAGAGATGGAGCTCGCCCTACTAGACGGAAGGATTGTCTAATCCATTGATCCTTATAACATGTAAGTAGATTCCCCTTTTCAATAAAAGACCCATAAGCTATTTTTTAAAAAATTGATTTTAATAAATCTTTTAGCCGGGGTGGATTTATGCAGGGAAAGTATGACTTTTTCGACCATGCTCTCAAAAAA
>RGYU01000120.1 GCA_010031885.1 Chlamydiota bacterium
CTGATTTTACTCGATGTGATGATGCCTGTTATGGACGGGATCCAAACACTCGAGCGTATACGGCAGACATCGCCTATCCAAAACACCCCAGTGATTCTATTCACAGCGAAAGTCACTAAGAGTGAAATGACAGAATATGAGGGGCTAAATATCCTTGGCGTGATTACCAAACCTTTCGATCCTCTAACCCTTTATGAGCAAATAGAGAAGATATGGAGCTCGAGTAAATAAAAGATCGTTAGAGGGCGCATGGTTGGTTGATCTCAAACTTCAAGAAATAAAAAAGTCTTTTTATTCCCACTTGGAGTATTGGGACTAAAAAATAGGTAATTGACCAGGCTGCCAGTTCCTCACGGACTGATAGCTCGAGGTCTTTGAACTTAGGCAATCAGATAAAAATGAGTTATAAACCAATGCTTTATAACTCATCCTATCTTAAAAAAACCGTTAAAAACTCATTACCAGAATCTTATATAGATGAAAGCAACCTATAGGCCAATCTGATTGCCACCTATTTTCCATCTTTTCAATCAGGACACTGTCAACAGATGATCGGAAAGATTGGAAAAAAATACAGGACTCCAAATATCTAAAACTGACGTATCTACAATAAACGGCCTTACGTCATTTTTTGCATCTTGCCAATCGATCGATTGAAACTTCTCTTTTAATTTTTGTATCAAACGGTCTCTATTCATTGTTTCATTATCCCGCAAAAAACCAGTTTGTTTAAGAGCTCCGTTTAAGTAATTCAAATCAAGCGAAGTCTTTTGTGTAATATACCAAATAAAATCAAAATAATCCCTTCCTTTAACCCTGCCCTTCCAGCTGCGACATAAAATCGCATGGACTTTTCCGGCAAATAGACTCGGAGGGGTCAGTGTTAATACATAGAAAGGAGAAGGATTTAAAACCAGCTTCTCTTCGAATGTAAATGAAGATGGAGGATCTGTATCGATTTCAAGTTTAATCTGAATTTTTTGATTATGATTTGTTTTTTTCAACTGTTCTTCTTCACCAATAGTCAGGAGTAGCTCTATGGTGTTCATTTTCAAAAATGCTGATTGTATGGGGGTATCAATAGATTTGATTTTTTTTTCGACTTCAAAATTCAAGCCCATTGAGATCAGTTCTTGTTTCATTCCCATAAGGTAGGTTGAAAAATCAAACTTTGGGTCCTTATCTAAAAGAGTAAAATCAAGATCTTCACTAAAACGGTTTAATCCGTAAAGGATCCTTAAGGCAGTACCACCATAAAAAGCTGCCTTTTCAAAAAAACCTGCCCGTTTTAAACCATATAGCGCCGCTTGCTGCAGTACTTCCCTGAGTTTGGTCTTTTGACTAATTTTTGTGTCATATTGATTTAATAGCTGATGTATAAACAAATTCTTCATAAAAGTCCTATAAGCTCTACAAGGGCATTGATAGTTTTCGATTTGTATGCAGCTTTAATTTCCAAAAAATTCCCCTTATTTAACTTTTTTAATTGATCAATATCGATTCTTCTACCCTCTACTAAATCGATTATTAAATCATCGGGGGTCATTTTTTTACTTTTAA
>RGYU01000013.1 GCA_010031885.1 Chlamydiota bacterium
CATACTCGCCAGATCGGGTGTCGACTTTGACAATCTCATCTTGGTCGATAAAAATGGGAACTTGGACAACGGCCCCTGTTTCCAACTTTGCCTCTTTTGTAATACGGCCACCGGTAGCGGTATCCCCACGAACCGCATCATGAGTCTCTACAATCTTCAGATTCATGAAAGTAGGCGGCTGAATCGTTAAAGCATTCCCTTCATAGAAAACGACCTCGTAGACAATGTCCTCTTTGAGCCACTGCTGATCTTCCCCAATGATCTCTAGGGGGATAGAGACCTGGTCAAAGGTTTCATCATCCATGAATTCTGCGCTGTCGGTGTCTTTGTAGGTAAAACGCATGGAGCGCTCTTCCACATCGGCGATCTTGATTTTTTCGTCTGACTTGAATGTGACCTCAATCACTTTTCCGTTACGTAAATTTTTAATTTTGACACGGTTAAATGCTTGACCCTTTCCCGGTTTGACAAACTGGTTGCTGACAACATTGAAGGGGTTGCCTTCGTACTCAACCTTTGTCCCGGCTCTTAGATCGTTCATGCCGATATCGCTCATGGGGGAACCTTTCTTAGTGTTTTTTCTTAAAGGCTAAAGGATAGCATAGAACCTAGATAAGTTTGAAGCTCTAGAAAAAAACATCCACTTTTTCAATTGGCAACCTTGATTAAAGGGGGTGCCGAGGATCCAAAAAGGGGAGCTGTGCCGTTTTTAAAAGGGGTGATCTTTTTCCCCACATCTTGCATTTTTGCCAAAAGAGAGAGGATAGAATCTTGGTTTTCGACAATCTTCCCCTCTACCGACTTGAGTTCAACAAGGAGGGGCTGCAGCTGCATAGCGGCATCAAAAAAACTTTTCATGTTTTGTTGCCCCTCCTCCAGAGCCTTTTGCAGTGCAATGTTTTTTTGTACTGTGCTCTCTTGAATTTTCTGGAGTGCGATCCCTTCCTGGTGTAAATGGGATAGCTGTTGACCCATTTCATGATTTTTTTGGATCAGCTCCATCCCTAATTTTAGAAGAGCCTCTTCCTCTTTTTTTAGATTTTTGAGCTCCAGAGTCGTTTTTTTTAAGTCCTCTTGAAGCTCTCTTTGGACCGATTCTTTTTCGGCTAGAGCCCGCTCAATATCCTTGCGCAAAGCGCTTAAGTGACGGGAATGCTCTAAAATTTTTTCGCTTGAGTGCTCTAAGTCAAATTTTTCTTTAGTGATTTTTTCAAGTTCGCTGAGGAGGTTCCCCCCTTTTGTTTCTAAAAGATGAACCTGATCCTTTAAATTGGTTGTAGTCTCTTCTAGTGCCCCCTTTGTCTCTAGCAGCTTATGTAGGCTTTTTTCGTACTCGATTTTTTTTCGGCATAAAAGGAGATTGTCTGTTTTAGAGAGGATATTTGTCCCAATCAGCGTCATAAAACACCCTTTATAAAAAGAGATTGCTGCGAAAAAGACAAGGGCTATGGCTGCGATGATGAGGCATACGGCGAACGCTCTTGAGCCAATCTCGATCTCATGCGAGTGGGTGTTAACGGTATCATAAAGAAAATAGGCCAAATTCATGGCGGCTTGGGGCAGTCTATAGAGCATAGAATCTCCTAAAAATTACTACCTATCATACCTGTTTATCATCACAGAGTTGCGAAAAAAACTCCAACAATTCAAAAGATTCTTTTTCAACTCTTCATCATCCTTTCCAAATACATGAGTTCTCTATTTACAAAAGGGGGGCAGATCGGTATAAAAAAATTAATTTAATCTTTAGGGATGACCGTAAAATAATGGATGATCTAGAAGAGATTTCGAAACTCAGAGCCCACATTGAGGCGAGCGAAGAGCAAGAGGCTCATTTTTTAAAGGAGGAACCTCTAAATGAGAAACAGTACGCTCTTCAGACACTGGAAAGATATTCGGGTTGTTCTCCGGAACTATTCCAGCCGCTTGTTTTGCTGACCAATTTTCCTATTTACGTGCAGCATTTTGCCGAAAAACATGGTGTTCAGATTTATGAAGGGAGCATGTTTAAAGTAGCGCATGATCCAAAAAACAAGATCACAATCTGTGATTTTAAGATTGGATCTCCAGCAGCAGCTTTGGTGATAGACCTCCTCTCTTATATTCACGTAGAGGCGGCGCTCATGCTCGGTCTTTGTGGTGGGTTGAGAAGAAAATATAAAATAGGTGACTTTTTCATGCCAATTGCTGCTATTCGGGGAGAGGGGACATCTCACCACTATTTTTCTCCCGATGTCCCTGCGATGGCAAATTTCATTGTTTCGAGTGCAGTATCCGAGGTTTTAGAGGCACATCATCTACCTCACCATATCGGGATTACCCATACAACAAATATCCGCTTTTGGGAGTTTGATCCCAATTTTAAGAAAAAGTTGATCGACTCAAGATCTCAGGCGATTGAGATGGAGTGTGCAACCATTTTTATCAGTGGATACTATAGAAAGCTCTCGGTTGGGGCCCTTTTGTTGATATCGGACCTCCCATTGGAAAGGGCAAAATCGAATGAGATGGTCAAAGCTTTGTATCGAAGCCGTATGCCACAGCATATAGCACTCGGAGAAGAGGTTTTATTGAAAGCCCATGCGAAGGTAAAAGAAAGAGAAAAACTCAAAAAAAAGCACCAGGAGTAAAGGCTTTTTTATCCAAAAAGGGTTATGAGATCTTGACCCTTTGAGTGTCTGATTTATTGAACCAGGTCGTAGTGATTGTTATTGAACATCATCTTGATGGTTTTGTTGAATCGAGGATTTGTGCAAGATGCGTGTTGATTGAGATTCCCTTGTGCATCATAAATCTCAATGTTGAACTGTTTTAAGCGATGTAACGTGACAATACCGATTTGCCCTAACCAGTTTTTAGGTGTACGTAGCCTCGCTTTGTAGATTTCTAGATATTTTTTAACTAGAGCTCTTTGATCTGGTGAAAGGGGTTGCTGAGTAATACTTAAATTAAAAGCATTTAAAACTGTTACTTTATCGTCTTTTTGCTCGTTAAAAACAAGAGTGACATCCTGAAAGTAATCATAAGCTTCCCCTTTCAAGATAGGATCGAAAGGGTCTATGGCCGCGACAAGCTCTTTTCTCAAGGTTACTGTATTGTCAGGTAGCCCGGCCCCTTGGTTAAACGCGTGCAAAAAGCAATCACCGTCTACGGGCATTTTTCTAATTCGGTTTTGAAAGGTTTGTGTAGCTGAATTTAGGGGGCTGCTTTTTGTTGGTACCAACTTTTTTTGGTGCAAGTAGGCACTTTCAGCTTTTTTATAACTCTCTACAGATGAATGACCTGTCAAGGACTCAATGTTCTTATGGATGAAATCCAGGCTATCCTTTTCCTCTTGTTCAAAGGAGCTGATAGCGCTCGATGCGCTTGAACGTATTGAATCATGAATAGACATGGTTTTCCCCCTACCAATCTTATTAAATTATAACATAAAAATTATTATAATTCAAGCGATTGAAAAACATTCAGGTTCAATTAGTTAGGGATTAATAGGTTGAAGTGGTTTCCGGTTTGAACCATATGAATAATCGATTTGCCACTAGGCCCAACAGAGCTTAGCTGGCTAAAAAGAGGGGCTTGGTCTACGTGTAGGACAATTTCAACGCCCAGCAAATTAGCCAAAGGTTCGGCAGCTGGAAGGCTGACTAGCGCGCAGGGTTCAGAAATTGTACCTAAGTATGCTTGAAGCACGGGTTTAAATCTTTCAGCCTGATTAAAATCTGGTTCGGTTAAACAATTACCTGCCATTTCTAGTTTGCAAATCAGTTCCTGATAGGTTTTTGTGATGCTTGTAGTTTGGAACGAATTTATCTGTAGGGCTACAAAAAGGGCACGGACATATGCCGGTAGGTCATTGGTGATACTTTGGATTAGTGCTCTTTTATTAATTTTTTGATTTGGGGCTATATCTACCATTGCTTTATAAGAGCTAAAATCGCTATGTATTCTCTCTCTATAGTCTGCAATTTCTCCAAGAAGTGTGCTGCTTAAATCAAAATGAGTTTGATCTATTTGTTCAATCATACAGGCTCTTAGTTCCTGATGACTTTTGTCTTTCATAGAATGATTTAGATGGGTTAGACCCGCTTTAAGGGTATGAAAAAAGCAATTACCGTCTTTTGGAACATCAACCATTCTAAATGGTAAGTTTTCGTTTCTTTTTAATAAAGAAGGAGGGTGCGATTCTTTGGATGAAGAACCTTGAATTTTTGGGGGTTCTTGGGGATGTTTACTGTGTGGAAAGTGTCTTTTTTGCACCCTTTCAGTCTTCTCACCTAACAAGGGGATTTGAGAAGTTTTTTTGACACGACCTGATAAATCGGCCGGCTCATGAGGGGTTGTACCTCTAGGAAAAATACGGTGAAATAGGTTGGAAATTATGGAAAACCCACTGCAAACGGCATTATAGATCACCGTTCCGATGCCACGAATTGTGTTTATAATAGCCGACATATCAACACCTGTTTATTAAGCATTTATTATAATATATTTTTGTAATAAAGTCCAAGATTGTTTAAACAGCTGAACCACAATAAATTAAAAAAGGGATAAAAATAGCTCTTATTCAAGAGCCTCGAGTTTGGATAGGACAAAATCCTTAAATGCCAGGGGTGTCTTAAAGGGGGGTGCCAAAAAGCTGAGGTGTTTTTTCTCTGTTTCTAGCTGGAGTGTACAATTCTTCAAACGGACTAAAGTTACTTGATGTTTTGAGCTTTCACATCGGATCCATGCCACCATATAAAGCCACTCTACTTCCATAGGGGCAATACCAAAACGGTCGACTATTTCTTGATACAGATCATGGACCTCTTGTGTTTCTACCGCCTCACCAAAACGGTGGTAAAGCTCCATACGCAAACTTTTATCTTCGATGTAGAAAAAGGGGATTTTAGCTTCAAACGGAATTTCAACTTTTGTCTCGGTAAAGTGGGCTTGTTTATTGGCGCGCATCAAATCGATAGTGCGTTTCAAAAGTTTGCAATAAAGGTGAAATCCAATAGAAGCGACATGCCCCGATTGTTGGACCCCTAAAATATCTCCTGCCCCTCGGATTTCAAGGTCCCTCATCGCAACTTTCAACCCCCCACCATGACCAGATGCATCGACAATAGCCTTGATTCGTTGAGAGGAGTTCTCCTTCATCGTCTGCCCTTTGGGGACCATGAAATAGGCATAAGCTGATTTGTCAGATCGGCCAACCCGCCCTTTCAGCTGGTAGAGGTCCGATATGCCAAAGGTATCGGCCCTATGGACAAATATTGTGTTCGCGTTGGGTATGTCGATCCCGTTTTCGATGATAGTGGTAGCCAATAGAAGGTCAATACCCCCTTTTTTGAATCCATGGAACACCTCGTCGATCTCATCCGAATCCATCTGCCCATGAACGACCCCAATTTTGGCTTGAGGTACAATTTTTTGTAGACGATCTTTCATTTCATAGATGGTTTCTACACGATTGTACAAAAAGTAGGCTTGCCCACCTCTTTGAAACTCATTCAAAAGGGCGTCACGGATCACCTCATCTTGCTCCTCAACAACAGCGATTTTAACCGGAAGACGATCGTTTGGCGGGGAAGAGATCACCGACATTTTTCTGGCATTGACTAAAGAAAGGTGCAAAGTCCGGGGTATCGGAGTTGCAGACAGGGTCAAACAATCGACACCCACGGTCGCCTGCTTCAACCACTCTTTAGCCCTTACACCAAAGCGCTGCTCTTCGTCGACAATGATCAAGCCGAGATCTTTGAATACGACATCTTTGGAGATCAATCGGTGGGTGCCGATCAGAATATCCACTTTATGCTCTTTTGCTTTTTCTAAAGTCGCTTTGATCTCCTTTGAGGAACAAAAACGGCAAACAAGGTCTACATTAATGGGAAACCCTTCCATGCGCGCTTTAAAGTTTTCAAAATGTTGAACCGCTAAAACGGTGGTCGGAACGAGAACAGCGACCTGTTTGTTCCCATCTAGAACAGCTTTGGCCGCAGCGCGCATTGCGATTTCTGTTTTCCCATACCCCACATCTCCCAGAATCAATCGATCCATCCCCTCATTGGAACACATATCCCCTTTGATATCCTCAATCGCCTTGATCTGGTCGATCGTCTCATCGAATTCGAAAGCATCCTCAAAGAGGGCCATATCGGTAGAATCTTGCGGGTATTGATATCCACCCTTAATTTGGCGCATCGCTTGGCGATGTAAAAGCTCCCTGGCATAACCGACGATCGCTTTTTCCACTTTCAATTTAGTTTTGGCCCAGGTATTTGTTCCCAAAACATTGAGAGTGACATTATGATCCTCTTTTGCGCCTATATAACGGCTCACAAGGTGCGCTTGGGACATGGGAACATAGAGTTTTGAGCTGTTGGCGTACTCTAAAACAATAAAATCATCCTGTTCATTTTGGTGGTTGGCCATCCGCTCAAAACCTAAAAACTTGCCGACTCCATTGTGGTAATGGACTACCAAATCTTTGGGCTGTAATTCATGAAATTCACTGACCGGAACATGGTTGTGTACCCGCCAGCGCTTACGATGGATTTTTTTCCTTTTTGAAAACTCTGTATGCGGAAGGAAAAGCTCTTTTTGGTCATAAAAAAAACCGCTCGATAAATACCCCTTTTCGATGGAGACCATTTTCGATCGGTCGGGGAGTAATTCCGTGAAAAACTTTTCTTCGATAGGGGAGTGGGCTAAAAGATGGACTTTCACCCCGTTCAACGGCGCTTGATGGAGCTGATGGCCAATTTTATTGAGATCTAAATGGGCCTCAACAGGTGCGTAAGGGCTAAAAAAATAGGTGAGCGAAAACTCTTGCTTGAAGAGTTCAATTTGCACTGTTTGGTTTTTTTTACCCATGTAAAATTCACGCCCCACCCGATGGCACTCCTCATCAAGAAGGGTCTGTAAAGGCTCATCGAAAAGGAAATAGATCTCACTCGCTCTTTCTAAAAGGGGGGCCAGTTCCACCTTGAGTTGGACCATCCGATCCTCTAAATGGGTAGGGTGATCTAAAAAGATCCGGAATGGTTGTTTGAATAGGTCGATTAGCTGAATCTTTTGTTCTACATGCGAGGGTAAAAAAGAAAAATGCTCTACCTTGTGGGTTGAGCGTTGCGAGACAGGGTCAAAGTGTCTTAAAGAGGCGATCTTATCTCCGTCAAACTCGACACGAATCGGTTCAAGGGCGTCGATAGGAAATAGGTCAACTAATCCCCCACGGATCGCGTACTCGCCTTTGTCTACAACAATTTTTTTTCTTGTGAGACCTATCGATTCTAAATGAAATAAAAAGGGATCAAAACAGAGGTCTTGTCCAAGAGCTAAGGAGATAAAATCAAGATTTTTTGGATTAGGTAAAGGGTCAAAAAGGGCTTTGATCGTGACCAAAAGGGGCGGAGGATCGATCCTTTGTTGGAAGGATTTGATCACCTTAAAGCGCATCCCCTCAATATCTAAATTATTTTCCTGACCGATGAGCTCCAGCGGCTCCTCTTGAAAAAAATAGGTAAGATCATGGAAAAGATCCAAATTCCCCTCACTAAGGATGAAGTAGGGGAGGGGATTTTGATCTTGCACCCTTTTGATCAGGTGAGCCTTAGTGCTAGAGAAAAGATTGTCAGCAGCAAACCGCTTCAAGCAATCCTCGTAAATGTTTGAGTTGCGCTTCACCTTTTAGAGGAACATCAAAAGTCCCCTGAACAAAGTCGCTGGTTCCGCCACCCTTGATAGTGATCGATTGTTTGAGATCACCCAAAAGCTTTTTGGCATCCAATTTTGGCGGAGTTGCTAATACAAAACGGTTTTCATTGTATAAAAAGACTGCATGATGACGTTGTTTTGCTAAAGGGCAAGCAAGGTCAACAAGGTCTTTCAAGTCTAAAGCAATCTCCTTTATCAATTTGCCATCAGGCTCATTCATCAAATCTCGAAAAATTTTTCTTTTTTCCGCTTCTTTGATTTCCTCAAGATCTTTTTGCATCTTTTTATGTTGTACAATCAAGGCATCAAGAGACTCTAGCGTTTTATCTGCAGGGCAGCGCAATAGCTCGGTAGCCCTCTCCAGTGTTGCCTCTTTTTGCAGAAGTAAAGAAAGAGCTTCATTGGAACTAATCGCCTCTAAACGGCGCACCCCAGATGCAACGGAGGATTCTTTCACAATTTTCAAAAGCAAAATATCACCCGAGCTCATAAGTGGTTACGGCAAGATTTTCCCGAATTTTTTCATTGCAGATCCTCTCAATGAGTTTCAGCTCCTCGTCGGAAAGGGGTTTTTGGGCATTGTAATCAAAACGTAATCGGTTAGCAGCCACGTAAGATCCTTGTTGCCGCACTTGTGGGCCGGCTACTTGTTGCAATGCCCAGTGCAAAATATGGGTTGCCGTGTGGTGCTTCTCGATCTCTTTTCGTAACGCATAATCGACTTTGGCAGAAACAACTTGCGATAACACTAGAGTATCCTCTGCTGTCCCTTCATGTAGGATCAACCCCTTTACAGGTGTTTTCGTTGCATCTACCCGAAAGGCGCTAATCGAGCCTACATCTCCGATTTGTCCCCCTTTTTCAGCGTAGAAGGGGGTTTCGTCAAGAATCAATGACCCCGATTGGCCTTTTAAAAGCGTATCAACAAATTGTCCGTTGTGCAAGATCCCAATCACAGTTGCATTCGTATGGAGTGTATCAAACCCTACAAAACGGCTAGGTCCATGTTGCTGGACAAATTCCAAGAGAGGCTCCATCGAAAGTTGCTCTTTGACCTCAAATCCTTTTCTAGAGATCTCCTTGGCTCGCTCCTCCTCTTTGAGATACCCTTCGGTATCTATTTTGATCGACATGTCTTTAGCCATTAAAGCGAGTTCATCAAAAGGGATCCCGTAGGTATCTTTGAGTTTGAACGCGACCTCCCCTTCAAGTAAATTTTTGGGCTTTGCCTCCTCAAAAGCTTTTTGTAACAAACCACCACTGCGCTTCAAAGTGCGTAAAAAACCCTCCTCCTCATTCAAGATCATCTCCTCGATGTGCGATTGTTCTTTTTTGAGTTCAGGGTAGGTGGATCCCATTTGGTGGATCAGAGGGAGCACCATCTTGTGCAAAAACGGATCTTCTTGGCCCAGGCGTCGCCCGAACTGGACGGCGCGCCGTAAAATTTTCCTTAAGACATAACCACGATCGACATTGCTTAAAATAGCTCCGTCAGCAATCGCAAAAGAGAGCGAGCGAATATGGTCGGCGATCACATGAAAGGCAACCTTGTGATCTTCATAACGACGCGAAAGGATCTTTTCTGCATCACGAATGAGATTTTGAAAAAGATCGATCTCAAATACATTATCAACACCCTGCTTGAGGGCTGCAATGCGCTCTAATCCCATCCCGGTGTCAATCGACGGTTTTTTCAAAAGAACTTGGCCATGAGGCCCCTTATCGAATTGCATAAAGACGCAATTCCAAAATTCTAAAAATCGCTCACCCGATTCGTCTTCATAAGGATCTTTTGCGCTTGAAAAACGCTCGCCCCGGTCAAAGAGAAGCTCGGTACATGGTCCACAAGGGCCAGTATCTCCCATAGCCCAAAAATTTTGTTTTGCGCCGAAACGGACGATTTGGTTAGCAGGCACATGGTTGAGCCATAAATCATAGGCTTCATCGTCTGTTTCAAAAACTGATACAAAGATTTTTTTTGGGTCTAACAAGAAAACTTCGGTGGATACTTCCCACGCAAACTGAATCGCCTCTTTTTTGAAATAATCGCCAAACGAAAAATTGCCGAGCATTTCAAAAAAAGTCAGGTGTCGGGAGGTGTAGCCAACATCATCCAAATCATTGTGTTTTCCCCCTGCACGAATACACTTTTGGGAGGTAGTGGCACGAGTGTAGGAGCGCTGCTCTTTTCCTAAAAAAATATCTTTGAACTGATTCATACCAGCATTGGCAAACATGAGAGTCGGATCGTCTTGCGGAATGACAGGAGAGGAGGCAACGTGGGTGTGCCCTTTTGCGACAAAATAGTGGATAAATTTATCTCTTATCTGCGATACGTTCATTGTTTTACCTTGCACAGATTGATGTTCAGAGGTTAAAAATAATTGAAATTGCTGGTAAAAGCAAGGGGTATTATGGCGCTGGACTCAGGAAATTTTCTTTCTAGGTTTGCACGGTCGATCCGATCACTTTCTATTGACATGGTGGAAAATGCAAAATCGGGCCACCCAGGCGCGCCTCTGGGTCTTGCTGACGTGGTTTCCTACCTATTTAAAGATTTTTTAAATTACTCTCCTGAAGATCCCCATTGGTTGGGACGAGACCGTTTTGTCCTTTCCGCCGGGCACGCTTCGGCCATGCTTTACTCTACACTTTTTCTCACCGGCTATAAATTTACGATGGACGATTTGAAAAAATTCCGTCAGCTCAATTCTAAAACGCCTGGTCACCCGGAGGTAGATCTTGACTACGGCATTGAGTGTACAACAGGCCCTTTAGGTCAAGGGATCGGCAATGCAGTTGGGATGGCGCTTGCGCAAAAAATCATGCAAGCCCGTTTTGGTAATCTATTTGAGGCTAAAACGGTAGTTGTTGCAGGAGATGGATGCTTTATGGAGGGGGTAGCCCAGGAGGCGCTGTCTTTGGCCGGACATTTAGGGTTAAATAATTTGATAGTGATCTACGATTACAACAGCGTCACCCTGGATGGATTTCGAGAGGACTCGGCTTCAGAGGATGTTGCTACCCGCTATGCGGCAGAAAGCTATGATGTGTTTGTTGTTGACGGACATAATTATGAAGATATCCATAGAGTGCTATCCCCTCTAAGGGAACATCAGCAGCGCCCTGTTTTGATCTTGGCCAAAACAATTATTGGTTATGGGGCTAAAAAGAAGGCTGGTACGCACGAGGCTCATGGTGAACCTTTGGGAGCCGAGGAGCTTCAAAATGTCAAAGAGTTTCACAACATACCCCTAGACAAATCTTTTTGGTTTGATGAAGAGATCAAACAGCAATTTTCATCAAAGAATAGAGAAAATTTAACCAAGAGCAAAAACTGGTCCAATCACCCCAAGGCAGCTGAGGCGATGGCGTTCATCAAGGAGCCGTTATCTAAAGGATTGGAAGAAGAGATCAAAAAAATTGCATGGCCCGATTCCATTTCAGGAAGGGATGCTCTTAAAATGACTTTGCCAGTCATAGCCAAGCACCAGAAAAACTTTTTCACAATGTCTGCTGATCTTTCAGGATCAGATAGAACTGCTATCAAGGATGGCGGAGTCATTCGTACCGGAAGCTTTGAGGGTCGCGTTATCAGAGCGGGTATTCGTGAGCATGGGATGGCAGCGATTGCAAACGGAATGCGCCTTTTTGGTTTACGTATTTTAACCGGCACATTTTTTTGTTTCTCCGATTATATGCGACCATCATTACGATTGGCAGCTCTTTCTCATGTAAATACTATTTTTGTTTTTACCCATGATTCTGTAGGTCTTGGAGAAGATGGTCCAACCCATCAACCGATCGAGCATTTGGCTTCATTAAGGGCGATGCCAAATCTATTGCTTTTTAGACCGTCCGACCCATTTGAGGTTGCGATGGGGCTTTATTTTGCGATGGGGCAACACGTGCCTGTGGCCATGGTTCTAAGTCGTCAAGCATATGCGCGAACGCCCGACTTAAAATCGTTGATTGTTGAAAATGGGCATGCGGTAGTTTTTGACCATAAAGGGGCAGAAGCGAGTTATGATTACTGTATCTTTGCGACTGGGAGCGAAGTTGCTTTAGCGGTTGATGTAGCCAAACAGCTTCAGCAGAAAGGGCGATCGGTTAGAGTTGTTTCACTATTCAATTTCAAGCTTTATGATGCTTGGCTAAAAAACCAAGCAGAGAGGGTCCCAAAAGCAAAGAGCACGGTGTCGATAGAAATGGCTGCGAGCTTTGGTTGGTGTAAATATGCTAAAATCCACTTTAGTATAGACACATTTGGTGCTTCAGCTCCGATCAAAGATAATTTAAAATTCTTTGGATTTACGCCGGATGCGATTGTATCTCATTTGTCTATGCATACTTCCTCTTAGTCTTCTTGGACAAAATAGTGCAACGCAGTATGCCAATATCACTATTGGTATCAATAGTGATACAAATAAAAGTGTCACTATTACGGCATCTCAACAAACTACGTACACTGCTTACAGCTCATCCCAAGCTTATATCCTTGTACCAACGGTCTCTAAAACATTGACAGCCGCTGAAATATCGAGTCAAGGGAAGCTGGAATTGGAATTTGAAATCCAGGTACGCCCTGTACAGACGACAGCTGAAAATTTTCAATTGCAAGCGACAACACTCATCCAGCGATTCAATATAGTCTCTTATTTAAGTCCATTTTACTACCTTGGACAATTTTATCCGCTTCAGGTGGGGGCTGCCTCCTCAAACACTTTGTATGCTTACGCAACACTAAGCTATGACACATCCCCAGTAAAACTTTGGTATCAAGGGCAAACCACTATAGGAAATCCAAGCATACCTTCAATCACAACCTCTTTTTTGATTGCAAAATCTTTTAATAACTACAATCTTATTGAAAGTAGCATGGCAACAAAAGAGACCAAAAAGGTAAAACTTAAGCTGGCAATAGGCCCCGCCGCTATCACCTATTTAAAAGATCAAATAGCTGGAACCTATTTTTTTCAAATCTACTTGACGTTGAACCCGTACCAAACACCGCTTGCAAGCACGACGACTACTATGTTGACAAACACGCTGTCTTATCTAAATGTTTTGTATAGCCAGACAACAAGCTACACTGCAACCCCCCAACTCGCAACAAACCAGACGTTTTTATTGAAAGAGATAAAAGAAGTTACCGACGCAATCAACTCTCTTTAGAAAAGGGGATTGAACTCAACTTATTTGGATTTATCTTGAGCAACGCATCCATTTGCTGAATTTCTTCATTCAGCCGACGCACTTTAAAAGCAAAATATAACCACAAGGGGATTAAAATGACGTCAACAAAAACAAACTCTAAAATATTTTCTTTAAAATGGGCTAAAAAGTTTGGGTCGTTTGCTTCGATTAAGCTGCGCAAAAAGAAAAAGATTGTAAATAGAAGACCTATGGAATTGATGGCGATAAAAGCGGTTAAAAACCCATTTCTTGATTTTTTTATGGCCTGGTTATGAATAAAAAAGACAATTGCAAAGTTAAATGCGAAAAAAAGAAAAGTTTTTGAGTAAATAAAAAGATAGGGGTGGTTAAAATGGGCAAAAATTTCAGAATTATTGAGATCACAAAAAAATATGGCCAAAGATAGATAGAGAGGGTAGATAAAAAATCTACCTATAGTAACGGCCAAAAATTTTTTCTTGATGGTCTCTTCGTTATCGGCAAGCAATAAACTTTTTAACATCTTTATGTCTTTTATTTAGAAGTAGCTAGTCTCCGACTCGCTTCATCAAAAAGGGGTTTGATCAGATTTTGCTGGGAATGGGGTATACGAAACAATAGATAATTGATTACTTGTTGTATATTTTCTTTTGAGTCGGGAACCTCCAGATTTTCCAGCAATCGCATCGCTTCAGGGCTGGACTCAATCGAGATTCGGATCTGGTTTAGCTGGTTGATCCGTCGCACCCTCCAGCAAAGGAAAAGCCAGATGGGGCGAACAATAAACTCGCTAGCAAAATTGAGTGTAAGATTTTTCTCGATAGCTAGCTTCAAAAAAGGGTGTAGCTTTTGGGTAAAGTAAAGGCTATAGACTATGCTATTAAAAATTAAACTCAGCAAACTGATAGCAAATAAAAAAGTAATAAAACCGGTTCTGCTGTTGTCTACAGAATGATTTTGGACAATTACAACAAAAAGAGAACTAAGTAAAAAATTGAATCCAAAAACTATCGAGGCGCACGCAATAGGACTAAAAGGCATCCCTGTAAAAAATGGATTTGTGACCATCTCTGAAAAATTCAAGATTTGAAATACAAGCATGAGACCATAAAACCATAACCATGTAAATTGCAAAAAGCAGGATTTCCAATATTTTTCGTTTGGATGGTAAAGAGTATTGATGATTTTCATAATCAAGCCTTTGTCAGGGAGAAATATTTTAGTGAAAACAAGGTTTTTTTGCAAACCAGAGTAGAGAAAGAAAAATTTAAAAGGGCAGATATCTTAGTGATTTAAAATGGACAAATTTGGTTAGCAGGCGATCACAAATTTTTTTTGGCAGACCCTTTTAAGATCTTGGGCAAATTGGACAAGTGTGGATTCTTCATGGTCTTGTCGAAGCAAAAGGCTAAACCCTCCCTCGTAAAGAGCGACATGCCATCCCAATTCTCTCAGCTCACTTGAGTAGGATAATTTTTTTGATGTTGAAATTTGGAGCGCAAATTTTTGTAATGTGATATCAAATCCAAGTTTCCTCACTTCCTCGAAAAGAAAAAGGGCTTTTTCTAAAAGCTCTTTTTTTTCCCGCTTCATTGTGGGGACTAAATCGAGAGCAGTATGCATTCCTGCTAGAAGGAACGGGGGTAAAAGATGTTGGGGGGAATGGTTTTGTAGAAGAGAGTGAAGCGGTTCTTCGACAAGATAAAAATTGCCAAATGGGGCAAATGTTGTTTTTACCAGTGGGGGCGAGGGGGTTAGAGATGGACTGGATAAGGATTTTGTCGTATGCCACAATGAAGAGGTTTTTTTTGGATTTGTATAAAAATCTTGCTCAAAACCTAAGGGTATCAGTCCCATAGGATCATTTTCAAAAAGTTGAATCAATTCCTTCGCTTGAGATGGAAAAAGCCATTTATGGATGATTTGATGAAAGTCATCCAAATCAAGAGGGCTAAAAAATGCTTTTACGGAAAAACGCTCAGTGAGGGCATTTTGTAGTTCAATATGTTCGACTTGAAAGCGCGTTTGGATAGATCCCACCCCCATCCGCTCTACCCATTTTAACTGTTCTTTTTGAATATAGGAGTGATGCTGTAAATTTAAAGGATCAAGAGTAGAAAAATCTTTTTGCAGATATTTGCCCTCAAGCGACTTTAAAAAATTAAAGCGCTTCTGATCCTCCTGTTTTTTTAGTTTGAGGCGGATTTGGTCATAGATCGATTCGAGGTTCATAGTCATTTATAAGAGGTATTCGAAAGAGGTAAGGCAATTAAACGATAAAAACTTTTCCTGGCGTAACGTCCCCAAAAACAAGCCCCTGTTTCTTTAACTCATGGTTGTGGGGATCTTTAGGTTGATCCACGTAAACCATATTCTCACGACCAAAAGTTACTAAAAGATAAAGCTGGTGAGAAAAATCGGGGAGGGGATCTAAGGAGAAGGGGAATTTAGAGTTAAAAAAAGTGATGCTTTTGGGATGCATGGGTAAGGGGTGTAAAATCCCCTTGGCATGCTCGATATCCACAAGAGGGTCTTGGGAAATGGCTCTTTCAGACACTAGGTGGATCATGCAACCGATCTGCAATCCTTGTAAACAGCTGACGTCGTCTAGGCTTGTGTAGTGGTAGAAAAGGGGAGGTAGGGTTTCATCGCTCTCACTTTGGGTTTTGTCAAAAGTGCGAAAGATTTGAGTGAAACCAAGCTTGATTTTACTCAGACCTGTAAGCTGGGATACAATCTCAGTTAATTTTTTTTGAGTAATGAATTTTTGTAAAACATTGCTCTCGTCGTGAAGGTTCCAGCCCTCTTGAAAGGAGGTTTTTAAGGAGACTTCGCTTAAGGCAAGATTGCGGGATTTCAATTTTTGTTTTAACAAATTGTCGCATTCGCGGCTAATTTCGTAGAGCTCTTCTTCGCTTAAAAGATTTTCTAACTCGATGAAACCCTTGTCCTTGTAAAAAGAGACTAATTTAGGGGGAAGATCGTAACGCATATCACCGAGAGGTCTATTTTGAACATGACAAAAAAGAGTATCTGATCCAACATAAAATCACAAGATGCTTCCTTACGAAACGGTTGAACAGATTCTCCAGTATAGCTTTAAAGATAGGCAGATTCTTCAAGAGGCTTTAACGCATCGCTCCTACTTGAATGAGTCAACCCACTCTGACGCTTCGTACGAAAGGTTAGAATTTTTAGGGGACAGCCTTTTAAATTTTTTTGTTGCCCTTGAGCTTTACTCCTCCCACCCGAATTTACAAGAAGGTGAGTTGTCCACGCTGAGGGCAAAATTAGTTTCTAGGGAGGCTTGCAGTTTCTATTGTTCCCAGATCAACTTGATTTGCTATATCCGAATTGCAAAGGGAGAGTTAGCATCGATCGAGCGCTCAAAAGAGGGGATTATGGCCGATCTTTACGAATCGATCCTGGGTGCCATATTTATGGACGGAGGGATGGAGGAGGCAAAATCTTTTTTTCGTCGTACGGCTACCCACCATTTTGAGCATCTTCAAAAAAGCTCCAAAAAAGACTTTAAAGCTCTTCTTCAAGATTACACTCTGCGCACCCAAAAAAAACTGCCCAGCTATGAAACCCTTTTTGAGGAGGGGCCAGAGCATCAAAAGAGCTTCCTGGTAGCTGTTTTTGTAGATACCCAGGAGGCGGGTAGAGGTCGTGGATCAACAAAAAAACAGGCTGAACAAGCAGCAGCCATGGAAGCGGTTCTTTACCACGGATGGCAAGATGAGCAAACAAAAGCTAGGTTATAGTTGCAGCTCTTGCAACTCTTTTTTTTCTAAATGGAGTGGGATCTGTCCCAAGTGCCAGGAATGGAATACTCTTCAAGAAGATGTTTATATACCTCCTGAAAAAACGAGGTTTGAAAGTCATCGCCCTAATGAAAACAGACCTGAATTGATCCATGAAATCAAAGCCGAAGAAAAAGAGCGAGTGCAAACAAACATCCAGGTCGTTGATCGTCTGCTTGGTGGTGGTGTTGTAGAAGGATCGTTGATCTTGGTTGGGGGAGATCCTGGTATTGGGAAATCCACCCTCATGCTTCAGCTAGCGGAATCCTTTTCTGTCCAAAAAAAAACTGTGCTCTACATCTCGGGAGAAGAGTCCAAAGAGCAGGCAGCGATGCGAGCCAAACGTTTGGGTATCCGCACCGATAAAATCTATATCTTTTCCGAAACACTTTTTTCCGAAATCAAAAAAGCGGTGGACTTGATCAAGCCCGATCTTTTAATTATCGATTCGGTGCAAATCGTTTACAAAGGTGATTTGCCATCTTTGCCCGGTTCTGTCACACAGGTAAAAGAGATTGCCATGGAGGCCATGCACATTGCAAAAGGGCAAAAAATCACCACATTTTTAATCGGACACGTGACTAAATCGGGAGAGCTTGCAGGACCGAGAGTTTTGGAACACATTGTCGATACTGTATTGGATTTTGAAGGGGACCGCGAGCACGGGTACAGGATTCTTCGCTCCACAAAAAACCGTTTTGGTCCTACAGACGAGATCGCCCTTTTTCAAATGGGTGCCAAGGGGTTAAAGGAGGTCTTAAATCCCTCTGAAGCTTTTCTCAAGGAGAGAATACGCGATATAGCTGGATCCGTGATCATACCAACCATGGAGGGCTCGAGTGCGTTTTTAGTAGAAGTACAGGCTCTTGTTGCGCCAACAAATTTTTCTACTTCTTCAAGGAAATCGACCGGATTGGATCAAAATCGGATGAGTCTTTTGCTAGCAGTACTTGAAAAAAGGGTTGGATACGCCTTTCAATCAGTTGACGTTTTTGTTTCTGTTGCAGGGGGGATGAAAATTACTGAACCCGCAGCCGACTTGGGGATTTTGCTCTCTATTGCGTCCTCTTTTTCCAAACGAGCAATTAATGCAGATACGATTGTGATCGGAGAGGTTGGCCTTACTGGTGAGGTTCGCTCGGTTAGCAGGATTGAGAGCCGTTTAAAAGAGGCTGTTCATATGGGGTTTCGCTACGCTGTAATCCCCAAAAAAAACATGTTAGGTTTGAGTGATTCAATTACCAAACATCTGACCATTTACGGGGTCGAGTTGGTTGAAGAGGCGATAGGGCAACTCTTGTCGAGAAAGGGGGGAACATCTACAATACAAACCAAAAAAGTGGATTATGCTGGAACTACTTCAACTACTTCAACCTAAAGTCGAGATGGTCCAGGAAGTGGCCACCAAATCAACAAAAAACCAATATCAGGAAAATCAAATGCAAGAACCCTACAAGCTTTTTGAACTGAACTACGGCTACGACGCACTCGAACCTTATATTGATGCAAAAACGGTAGAATTACACTACTCTAAACACACCAAGACGTATGTTGATAAAGCAAATGAAGCATTAATTGGCCTCAATAAGCAAGGTCTGTCTGAGGCGCAATGCTACGAATTATCTAAACAGCTTGATGATAACGTAGGGGGCGTATTGACACACCAACTCTATTTTAATTGCCTTGCAAAACCAAAAGAAAATGGTGGTGTGGGTGGTGTTTACCCGACTCAGGGGGCATTTTATGAGGCAGTGAAAATGCGCTGGACCAGTTTTGAAAACCTCAAAGAAGCTTTAAAAAAAGCGGGATTAGCACGTTTTGGCTCTGGCTGGGTGTTTTTGCACCAGGATTTATCCATCACGACTGCACCAAATCAGGAGTGGCCTAGGGGGAAAAAAACAATTTTGGCCATAGATGTTTGGGAACATGCCTATTATCTCAAATATCAAAATCGGCGTGTGGATTATCTTGAAAATATTTTCTACGTTATCAATTGGAACTACGTTGAATCTTTGTTTAAATCCTAGCCTAGATAATTGAATGACATTGATTGATCTGATTCGGCAAAAAAAGGGGGCCAAGCTCCTTAATCAAAAGGGGGAATGTAATTTCGGCGGATGGCTTTGCTGTCCTAAGTGTCAAACCTTCCTAGAAGAAATTAGGATGGAAAACAATTTGAAAGTATGTCCATTTTGTGACCATCATTTAAGGCTAACCGCATTGGAAAGGATCAAGCTCATTTCCGATGAAGAAAGTTTTACCGAAAAATTTCCAAATATTGAATCTCTTGATCCTCTGGATTTTGAGGATACAAAAAAATATAAAGAACGTTTAACAGAGGCAAAAAAAACCAGCGGTCTTAAAGATGCGGTGATTACCGGTTGCGCAAAACTCGATAAACGCCCTTTTGCACTAGCAGCGATGGATTTTCAATTTATAGGGGGCTCTTTGGGCTCTGTTGTCGGTGAAAAATTGACCCGACTGATAGAGGAGGCGATCATGGACAGGCTCCCTTTGATTATTGTCTCCCAATCTGGTGGCGCTAGGATGCAAGAATCCATTTTCTCTTTAATGCAAATGGCTAAAGTATCCCAAGCAATCAAGCGATTCCATGAGGCTGGGCTTTTTTACATATCTGTTTTAACCGATCCGACCATGGGAGGCGTAACCGCTTCTTTTGCCTCCTTAGGGGATCTAATATTAGCCGAACCAGGTGCCCTGATTGGATTTGCCGGTAGTCGGGTGATAGAGCAGACCATGAGACAGAAGTTGCCAGCTGATGCGCAAAAGGCCGAATTTCAACTTAGACACGGCATGTTAGACATGATCGTGCATCGCAAGCAAATGAAACAGTGTATAAAGACTTTGTTCACCCATTTTTTAGGAGCTTATGAAACCGATACAAATAGCGATTAAAAAAAAAGACGCCTCAATCCAGACGCCACTTTATGCAACGAGACTGTCTGCAGGTGCGGATCTTTCGGCTTGTATAGATGAACCTATCGAGATAATGCCTCAAATGACAGCTTTGATCCCGACAGGTCTTTTTTTTGAGATTCCTGATGGGTTTGAAATACAGGTGCGCCCACGTAGCGGATTGGCGCTCAAATATGGAATTACCGTTCTCAATTCGCCAGGAACTATAGATGCCGATTATCGGGGAGAGTTGAAGGTCATTTTAATTAACCATTCAAACAAACCATTTCTAGTTGAGCCAAGGATGAGAATCGCCCAGATGGTCTTGGCAAGAGTAGAGCAGGGGGAATTTTTTGAGGTAGAAACCCTAGAGCACTCAGAAAGGGGTTCAGGCGGATTTGGTCATACCGGGGTTTAAAATGAATAAATTGGAATCACCGCTTGAAACTTTTTTAACTCCTGAAACTATTGTTTATTTTGAAGACGAAGATCAAAAAGAGGTCATCGAACAGTTATTTGGTTCTTTAAGAAATCCTCTATCAGGTTTGGATCATCACGACATCAAACAAAAAATTTTTGAAAGAGAGAATCTCTCTTCTACTTGCATCGGATCAGAAATTGCCATACCCCATCTTAAAGTATCGGGTCTTGAACAATTTTATTTGGCTTTGGGCATCCATAAGGAGGGAATAGATTGGGGTGCGATTGATGGGATGGCTGTCAGGTTAATACTTTTGATTTTGGGACCCGATGTGGACCCTATCCATTACCTCAATTTTTTATCGAACTTGACGCGACGATTAAAAAACCATAAGCTCAAGGAGAAACTTTTGGGTTCTTACAATGCTCAAGAGGCATATCAGATATTTATGACCGAGGACGAATCATGGATCTAAAGTTAGAAGAAGTCGCATCGCTTTTGCATGTATCTACATCGACCGTCGAGCGTTGGGTTCAGGAGTACCACCTACCATCTTATAGGTTACAGGGACAGCTACTGTTCTCCCGATCTGAAATTGAAGGGTGGATTCTTCAGCAATCGATTAAAAACGATGATCTTTTGTTTACTAAAGAGGAAAATCAGGAGGGGGGATGGCAAACATTCTCTCTTTATCGGGCACTTTATCGAGGAGATGTTGTTTTTATCGAATCTAATTCGAAACAAAGTGCTATCGAGCAGGTAATTTCAACTGTTGCCAAGGATCTAGGCATTGATCAAAGCTCGATGGTAGAATTGCTGATTGACCGAGAGAATTTGATGACAACCGCCCTTGGACAGGAGGTGGCTATCCCCCATACCAGGGAATGTTTGATACGTGGGCCACACGACGTTGTTGTTGTTGCGATTCCTACCCAACCAATTGAATGGGATGCTCTTGATAACAAAGGGGTGAAAGTTCTATTTTTTCTTTTTGCCTGCGACGATAAGCGTCATTTGAATCTTTTAGCAAAAATAGCGCACCTTACTGCAAATAAAGCTTTGATAGAAAAAATTAAGGCTGGTGTTGATAAATCTACTCTTCTGAATTGGATCAAAGAATGGGAGCAAACTCTCATTCAAAAAACACCTTTAAAAGTCTAATAGATTCACAATAAAAAAAGTCCATAAGCTTTTACTTATGGACTTTTTTTATTAAAATGATTTTAAACGTTTATTTTTTTACCATCAAACTTTCATTCAATCCGATATTTTCATCCTCAGGCATTACCTCGGTATCAAAGAGGATGATCCCATCTTCAATACGTGTTCTGAAGCGAGTCATTGTGACCGGATTTTGTTTAAGTATGAGTTCGGCAAGAGGTTCTTCAATATGCCGTTCTACAGCCCTTCTCAATGGTCTTGCGCCTTGATCAAGCGAGTATCCTTTCTCAATGATGAAATCGATTACAGGCTCACAGAACTCAAGATAGACAAACTTTTTGATACAGCGCTGATGCAATTTCTCAAGCTCAAGTAATGCAATCTTACGTAAATCTTCCCGTTTGAAGGGGAGGAAAATGATCTGGTCATCAAGTCGATTGATCAATTCTGGTCGGAAGAATTTGCTAGCTGCCTTGAGTATCCCGTCACGGATAGCCGCCTCAGGGACCTCTATATCACCCGCTCCGAATCCTAAATTGGTGCGATTAGCGAATTGTTCAGAACCCAGGTTAGATGTCAAAATGATGATTGTATTTCTAAAATCAACTTTACGACCAAGCGAATCGGTGAGCTGCCCATCTTCTAAAATCTGAAGAAGAATATTAGCAACATCGTGGTGCGCTTTTTCAATCTCATCAAACAAAACAACACAGTGAGGACGCTGACGAACCCTTTCAGTGAGCTGTCCACCCTCCTCGTGACCAACATATCCCGGAGGAGAACCGATCATTCGGGCAACAGTGTGCTTCTCCATATACTCAGACATGTCAACGTGAATCAAGGCATCGCTAGAGCCAAACATATAGTTGGCAATTGACTTAGCCAAATGGGTCTTTCCAACCCCTGTGGGTCCTAGGAAAAGGTAAGAACCAATCGGGCGATGGATATCTTTGATGTCTGCTTTACTACGAATAAGAGCTTTGCAGCATCGCTCAATCGCCTTATCTTGTCCAATCACCCACTTCCTGAGTGTGTTTTCCATAAGAATCATTCGCTCGTGCTCAGATTCTGAAAGTTTCTTCAGTGGGATACCGGTGGTGGTCGCCAAAACCTCTAGAATATGCTCTTCCATAATCTCAATACGGGCTTCATCCTTAGATTTTTGCCAGTCGGTAAACACTTTTTTCTGTTCATCGATGAGATTTTTTTCATTATCTCTTAGGCGGGCAGCTTTTTCATAGTCTTGCTGAGCAATTGCAACTTCTTTATCTTTTTTTGCCCTTACAATCGATTCATCCAAATCCTTAATTGTTTTTGGCTGACGTAAAGAGATCATCCTTTGACGAGCACCTGCTTCATCAATCAGGTCGATCGCTTTATCGGGTAAAAATCGGCTATGAATATAGCGCTCAGAAAGGGCAGCTGCCGCATGCAAAGCTTCAGTTGAATAGCGCACCTTATGGTGACGCTCATATTTTTCTTTCAGTCCATTTAAAATTAAAATGGTCTCTTCGATTGAAGGGGGCTTCACAGTCAGGCGTTGAAAACGTCTTTCAAGAGCAGGATCTTTTTCGATGTGTTTACGGTATTCACTAAATGTTGTGGCCCCTATACACTGAATTTCTCCGCGGGCTAAAGCAGGTTTAAGAATGTTGGAGGCATCAATTGCCCCCTCTGCGGCACCTGCTCCGACAATCGTGTGTAGTTCATCAATAAAAAGGATAATATTAGGATTTTTCTTCACCTCATCCATAACGGCTTTAATCCGCTCTTCAAATTGGCCGCGGTATTTTGTGCCCGCTACCATTAAAGACAGATCTAGTGAGATTATCCGTTTATTTTGTAAAAGCTCTGGAACCTGTCCGCGAGCGATCATCAAAGCCAAACCCTCAACGACGGCAGTCTTACCGACCCCTGCATCACCGATAAGTGCTGCATTGTTTTTTCTACGACGACAAAGGATCATAGTCAGCCATTCGATCTCGTGTTCCCTACCTACAACCGGATCGAGTTCCATGTTTTTTGCCATCTCTGTAAGATCGTAACCGTAAGCAGAAAGGGCGGGGGTTTTTGTGCTTGTCGCTTTTGAATCTGCTATTGGCGGACTTTTTGGAGGCGTCGAGAAAGAGTGGGGCTCTTTTGGGGCCTGAGAAATTGGAGGTGCCTGAGGGGGAATATTTAAATTAAAGCTATCGAGTTCCTTGAGGATGTCTTTACGCATTTCTTTTGGATCCACTCCGAAAGCCTCTAGGATTTGAATAGCGACACCCTCATTGAGCCTCAAAAGACCCAAAAGGACGTGCTCGGTACCTACATAACTATGACCTAGATTCTGAGCCTCTTCGTGCGCATATTCGAAAAGCTTTTTGACCATACTGGTCAATGCGGGTTCTCCGGCTACATAAAGATCAGAACCATAGCCAGTGAAACGTTCGACCTCCTTCATGAGGCCGTCAAAATCGAGCTTATAAAGCTTCAGGATGTTACTGGCGATTCCATGTTCAAGTTGTGCGAGTGCCAACAAAATATGCTCAGTGCCCACGTAATTATGCTTCATGCGCATCGCGAGCTTTTTTGCAAGGGTCACGCAACTTTTGGCGCGATTGGTAAAAAACTCAAAAAATGACATCCTTCCTCTTCGTTTTGAAGACCATGACTTTTTTCCTAAAAGAATTGATAAGCATTTTAGTTAAATATTCTATTGTATAATTAACTACTTTTTGCTCGATCAACCTCTTTGTCGGTTTAAGCTCCTACTTAGCTTTTTTCAGAGTTTTACACAAGAAAAGTTCGGAAATGTTTTTCTTGGCACCGATATCCCTTAATTATCATCGACTTTTGTAAAAAATTAAAACAGATATGGGTAAGGCTAATCCATATAAATACAAAAATCCCTGAGGCCTGGTAGGAGATGTTTTCTCTTATCAAAAAAAATTCAAGTCCTTGAATTCCTTTGACAAGGGGCATAACATCGTCTTATTCTAATGCAAAAAAAGGTTTTTAGTAAACAAAACGTGGACATTCAAATAGAGGTCAGGACGAAACAATCTGCCCAAGAAAATATGCGAATGGATGCTGCCCTTTTGGAAAAATCAGAAGGGGCATTTTTGCATTTTCATCAGTGGGTAAAACCCTCCTTCACGTTTGGCTATTTTGTGCAACCTGATGAGGAGTTTTTTTTCAGTGAAACGATTGATATTGCCAGAAGGATTACCGGAGGCGGTATTTTATATCATGGAAAAGATCTTTCGTTTGCACTTTGTTGTCCAGAAACGCATCGACTAGCAGATTTGGACACAAATGTTGTGTATGAAAAATTGAATCGATTAATGATGAAAGCTATTTTGGATGTGCACCCTTGCGATGTGAAAAGTGAGCCGAGCAAAGAATTTTCGTTCAAAGAACCATTTTGTATGTCGCGAGCGACACAATTCGATTTAACGGTAAATCAAAAAAAAGTTTTAGGCTGCGCCATTCGTAAAAAAAACAAAAGGATACTTTATCATTGCTCTATCCCATTAAAAAATTTTTTACCAACTGAGCTCATGCCCCATTTAAAAAGGGGGCAACCAATTGTTGAAAAGATCCTTCAAAATACGTATGCTATAGGCTCTGATTGGAACCTTTTAAGGGAAAGGATAGAAGCGCATGTCACAGAAAATGGATAAGAAACGGGCCGTCTCTCCAACACGACAAGAAAATTATCCCGAATGGTTTCAAGAATGTGTCAAAATTAGCCAGCTAGCTGAGCCCTCGATTGTTCGTGGTTGTATGATTTTCAAACCACACGGTTGTGCCCTTTGGGAGCAGATCAAATCCCAGTTAGACTTTAGGTTTAAACAGCTTGGGGTAAAAAATGTCTATATGCCTCTGTTCATTCCCGTTCGTGAATTACAAAAAGAGGCAGAGCATATTGAAGGTTTTGCCAAAGAGTGCGCGGTGGTGACCCATCATCGACTGATTGTCGATGATAAAGGGGAGTTGGTTGTCGATCCGGAAGCCAAGATGGAGGAGCCCTATGTGGTGCGTCCGACCTCTGAGCTTTTGTTCGGGGATGCGATGTCGAGATGGATCCATTCTTACCGTGATTTGCCGATGCTTCTGAACCAGTGGGCAAACGTGGTCCGTTGGGAGATGCGCACCCGTCCATTCCTTAGGACAGCCGAATTTTTGTGGCAGGAGGGGCACACAGCCCATGCAACGAAAGAGGATGCAAACCGTTTTGCCAAAAAAATGCTCCATGAGTACGCCCGATTTGCCAGAGAAATTTTGGCAATCAGTGTTGTAGAGGGGCAAAAACCGGAATCGGAAAAGTTTCCTGGCGCAAACATCACCTATACAATTGAGGCGATGATGCAGGATGGAAAAGCGCTTCAGGCTGGAACATCCCATGATTTGGGGCAAAATTTTGCAAAGGCATCGATGATCCGCTTTACGGACCAAGAGGGGTCTTTGCAATTTGCACACACCACATCTTGGGGTGTGACTACAAGATTGATTGGCGCATTGATGATGGTGCACGCCGATGACGATGGGGCCGTATTGCCTCCGAGAGCTGCGCCAACTCACGTAGGAATTGTCCCTTTCTTGATGAAAGATTCCGATCCCTCAATCGTCCTTGGGTTCATCGACCGATTGAAGATGGCTTTGGAATCCAAAAACTACCATTTTGGCCCGATCCAGGTCGAGGTGGATCTGACCGATGAGCGCTCTTCAGAAAAAGCATGGCGTTTCAAAAAGATGGGGATACCGCATATCATCCAGGTAGGGATGAAGGAGGCCGAGGCGGGCACCATCACTCTAATTGAGAGAGATCTGATGGATACCTCAAAGGAAACCCTCGAAGTGAGCGATTACATAGAAAGTGTTGTTGACCGGCTGGATGCAATGCAAGCGCGCATGTTGGATAAGTCTAAAAAGTTTAGAGAGCAAAACACCCATTTTGCAAAAACAAGGGCTGAAGCGATCCATTTTCTTGAAAATGGGGTCGGGTTTGTCGATTGCTTTATGGCAGAAGATGCTGCTTTAGAAAAAGAGCTCAAAGAAAAATACAGCGTAACAATACGTTGTATCCCTATGGAAACATTAGAGGAGCGGCGCCCCTGTATTTTTACCGACAAGGAGGGGCATAGAGTCCTGATCGCCAAAGCCTACTAAAAATAAAAAGCCCCTTTAAAAAGGGGCTTTTTTTGGCATCTTTACCTTACGCCTGTTGGATCTGTAGATTAAAAACATCTAACAACTGCCGTTGTATATCGAAAATAACATGGATATGGCGAGAGGGATCGCTTTGAAGGTCTTTCAATTTTGCAGTAAGTTGGCTTTTCAAAGCCTCAAGATCTTGCGGGGAAAGCTCATCAGCTGAATCTCTACCAATCGGAGAATTCCCTCTCGTAGAGCTTGCACTGAGCTGATCGGAATTTGTTCTTGGTGTTGATAATTCCTCTATTGTTGGTAAGATATTAGGATCAAACCCTTCTGGCCATGGATAATTTTCTGATGCACCCTCGTCAACGGGTCTCCAAATAGATAGTTGATGCCAAAAGTTATTGTACCGGTTGTAAAACTTTTGTCTATTTGATTTCTTGCAGCATCTCGAATAGCATTCTCACTGTCTCTTAATTCGTTTTGCTTAAGAAGACTAAGGTCAGTAGATTTCTTATCGTCTTTCGAAACCCTTTCTAGAATATACCCATCTTTGGCTTTGCTAATTACTAATTTTTGTGTTTCAGAGTAGTATAATTCTTGCTCTACTGCATAACCTAGTAAAGCAATCGCTAACTCGGGTGATTCTGCCTTTGCATGAAAAGGATCAAAAGGTAGCGGAACGATTCCTTCTATTTTGCCCGCGGAGATGGCTTTATTTGCAAATTCTGACGCCTGTTGTCCATTAAGCTGTAATAGATATTTTTTAGCCGATCGGATACGGCCCAAAACATTTTTTCGAAAAAAAGTTTAACTTTGTCCATCCCTTTTAGAACATAAATATTTAGATTGCCGTCAACTTTCGTAAAGTAGGAAAACTTCTGCGCAGTTTGCGCGGTATAATATTTTATAGTATCTAGGGTAATTCCCTGATTGCTTGCTTGGGTTGTAATCATAATTTCACCTAGTTTTTCAATATGACAATTTTATTTAAATAAGAGTTTATTATATTATAAAAAAATATATTATTCAATAATTTTTTATATACTAGGTTTGTTTATTACTGATTTTTAGTTTGTTACATTAAAGAGAAAAGAATGTTTCTTTTTTTGGATCCCTTTTGGTTTGTTGAGTGGGGGTAGAAGACGCCTCAGTTGGTCTATCTGGCTGAAAGCCAGTGAAAAGTGTGTCAAAAAAGCCCGAAACGGCCCCTGTTACGTCCTTAAAAAAGGTCTCGGTCTCGTCTAAAAAATCGGTTTTCGGAGCTCTT
>RGYU01000121.1 GCA_010031885.1 Chlamydiota bacterium
AAGTAAAAGAGCTTAATCTTGTCCTCATGATCACCCAAACTCACCTAGAATCAGAGATCCTATAAAAGGCAGCTCTACAATGGCGAGGGGGGGTGCATCTCTTTGATAAAAAAGGGGCAGAGCAACTCGCCTATTTCCCCCACTTAGAGAACCCCATCGCGCTTATGCTGCTCCCCCCTTTTGAGATTAGCTACGCAATCTCCATCCATAAAAGCCAAGGCTCTGAATATGAAGAGGTTGATATCTTGCTCCCCTCCTCCAAAGAACCCCTTTTGACCGAGCACCTATACACGGCGATGACCAGGGCCAAAAAAGCCTTTTCCCTCTTCAGTTAACCCACTCTTTCTATTATACTTACATCCTGAAATTTACTATTGTATTTTATTAAAAAAAGTATTATAATTAATGAAATAGGATAGATGCATTTATAATCTATTGTGGGGGGAATAATGAATCCGGTTGATAGAACAAATTCAAGCCAATTAGAGGCGCCAGAACAAAAGCAAAACCCGTCCCCGGGTATTACAGACTTACCTAAAGTACTTCTAGAGGATATTTTTAAGCGCTTGCCACTAAAAAATCAACGCTTTATGGGAGGGATCTGTAAAACATTCCGCAGTATTTCTCAAGAGGCCTTTTTAGAGCAAAAAGAACAGGTACTGTCTTTTCTAAAAAGAATTTTAGGGACAAAATTTACACCAGGTATCGAGAAGCTTCTCGTTGCGTCGAAAAATTTTAAAGAATTTTCAAACGTCCTAAAATTTAGTGACGAAGGTGGACGATTCCGTCCTCTTTTGATAAAAGCAATAAATGAGCTTCCCGCGCTTGACGACCTTTCGACTATCGAATTCTTAGATGATGCCCTTCATGAGGATTCCCCACTCTTTCATTTATCTTACGATTCTTGTTCAAAAATCCCACAAGAAACCGTAGATAAATTAGTGAGTATGCTTATTAAAAAGCATGGTATAAAACGAACACTTTTTTTAATGGGGGTGCGTCAATTTATCCCAGGTACTAGCCTTTTTCCTCATTCTAGAGAGCTCCTTTTAAATGCTCATAATACGCTGTCGCCTCACTTGATAAATTGCGCTTCAGATAGATTAAAAGATGACAAACAATTCATGCTCGCAATTATTAAACAATGCGTACCGAGCACACAAACATTGGATACCAACGTCTACTGGGCTTTAGAAATTGCTTCAGAAAGACTAAAAGAAGACCAAGATGTAGTACTAGCTGCCGTAGAAAAAGATGCTCATACTCTAGCTTTAGCTTCAGAAAAGCTACATAGTAACAAAGATATAGTGCTAGCTGCCTTGAAATCTAGGATCCGTCCAGATGACTTAACACCTTTCATACCACCTGCGCTCCTTGATGATCCAGAAATTCGAGATTGGATATAGTTCTTGAAGATCTTATTGCTCCCCCTTTAGCCTCAGGCAGGGGGAGCTTTTCTTTGTTTTTAAAAAATATTTAATCCTATTTGCTTTTGTTGCTTAACCGCTAAAACCTTGAGAAAT
>RGYU01000122.1 GCA_010031885.1 Chlamydiota bacterium
ATGCATTTAAAGAATGAAGGGATGCTTGCATTGCTTGCGGAACGTCTATCAAACTCGCGACCTTGGCACCGGTAAATCCCGATACTGATGAGGTCAAAAACCACATCCCCATCACACCCCCCATCCATGTCGTAGGCACTAATTCAGCAACCATCGCCAGGCCCAATGCGGAAACCAATAGTTCAGCCAAACTTTGGAAAATATAGCTTACGACCAACCACATCGGAGATACATGAAAGCTTGCATCGGCAAAAAAATGAGATACGTACAATACGATATAGCTGAGCCCACAGCAAAGCATACCAATTGAAAATTTATGGAAAATACTCAGTGGATATGCAGAAACCGCGTTTTTTTGATACCAAACCGCTAGAATAGGACTCCATACAATAATCCAAAATGGGTTTAATGCCTGAAAGGATTGCGGATCAAAAACAATACCCAAGATTTTAGGATAGACATGCAATACACCATATAAATTAATGGAGGTCGGCATTTGATGGTATAAGGTAAAAAAGATGACTGCTTCAACCATCAGAATCAATACCACCCATAGTCGACGCCTGACCCCTGGGCTTTCACCTTGTGCAGCCCACAGATAAACAGCTAGCACCATTGCTATCACCACCTTAAGCCCTAAGATCACATAGACATAAGAAGACAATAAAAAGACCGTCAAAACCCATAATAAAATAACAACGCCCATTACACCAAGAAAATGCCATTTTTTCCCCTGGAACATCTGTAGCTCTTGAGTAACCTCTCTCAGTTTTATCTTGTTTATCATCACCACACAGCAGGCGATGAAGATTCCCAATGCACTGGCAAAAAATGCATACCGATACCCTAAATGATGTGATAAAAAAGGTCCTATGATGAGTGCTGACAATGCACCCAGATTGACCGTCATATAAAATATCGTAAAAGCAGAATGAAGCTTTTCTGGCTGATCATGATATATTTTACCTAGGATAGTGGCTGGATTGGCTTTAAATAATGCATTGCCAATACACACCCCCGCCAGTGATGGGAAAAAAGCTTCCACGGAGGCAAAAGTTAGTCCCAGATAGCCTAAAAGCATCACCAAAAGCCCTAACAACAAAGTCGTACTCGCACCTAAAATACGCTCGCCACACCAGCCACCAAGACCTACAAAACCATATAAAAGGGCTGAAAAGGCCCCGTAAATATGAAAAGCATCTGTCGAGGTAAAATGTTTTTCTTTTAAGAGATACACCACTAAAATACCTTGTAAGGTATAAAAGCCAAAACGCTCAAAAAACTCGATAAAACCAATAAAAAATAGTATGGGAAGAGATGATTGATTTTTCATAAGAGGCAAGAATTTTCAATTTTTAAGAGGTTACCTAAATTCTTGATCAATGGCTAGAATAAAAAAAAATTTAATTTCTATTTGCAATAGGTGCTATGCAGATTATATTGGTATTAATAGTCAATATTCATTCTAAGGCATATGTCTAAAATTGGTTTATATCTCG
>RGYU01000123.1 GCA_010031885.1 Chlamydiota bacterium
CCTGTCCGAGTTGATAAAATTTAAGGGTTTCTTCAAAGCTTCCGTGAACGGTCCAGCCTTGGAAGTGGGTGATCACAGGTTGGTGGTTTAAAGCGGGTTCATAGTGAACTGGGAGGTAAATGGCCACTTTCTTTGAATACCCATGAATTCTTCCTACGCACCGCCTGGCGGAGTTCGGATCCTGAGTCGCCTTGAGACAAAAAAAACCAAGCCCGGAGAGACGCGAAATCATGGCCTCGACCGGCGGATCCGCATCAACGGTTGCTTCAAGAGCGGAAGCTTTCATGATCGATCCACTCCATGCGGCGATGCAGACGTGCAGCATCAGGAGGGGGTGGATTAAAAAGCGTTTAACTGAATGGATCATGAAAATTTCCCGACTCGATTTTCCTCGTGACATAATTTATTAGGATGGGGAAAAAATCGCTCCCCATCCCTAGATTGACCAGCGCGTCAGAGACGCCTTCAATAGGACAAATCTCTAAAATCTTAGTCTCGAGAAAGTGGTAATAGGGGCGCATATATTCCGTACCCAAACCATTTCTCAAATCCATAACAATACTGAAAAAATGGATCAATCTTTGGGAACCAAAATAGTAGTTGATAAACCCTTCATGAGTGAGAAAATTTTCGACAAACCACTTTTTATCCTCTTCTTTCAAATGTTGTATCTCTAAAAGGAGCTCTCTTTGCTGCAAACGGGGATACACATCTTCAGTTAAGGTAGTCCCTGCGAATTCAATACAAAGGAGTGCAAGTTTGAAAATAGACAAAAAAGGTTGGCCTCTCCTTTTTTCCACCTCCTCTAAAAATTCTGCTCGTTTGTGTGCCGATAAGAATTCAATCCTCCCCTTCAAAACGATTTCCAAAATAAACTCTTTCTTTTCCTCGGAGTCGAGCGTATCGAACTCTCCCATCAACCCAAAAGGATCGTGGTCATCAGGCAATAGGTGTATTCGGGTAGCAAGCATAAATTTGGCGAGAGGTGATAGGGGGATATGGACCGTTTGAGGCTTAAAAATTGAGTGTTTTAACCAGCCTCTTAGCGCCCTAGCCCTTTTTAAAGGAAATTTAGGAAAAATAAGATTGTAAATAGACCTGTTAGCGTCAGGGCTGCTGCAGTAGTTGTTTAAGCTCTCCATACAATCGTATATTTTGTCTTTGGAAATCTCTATTCCCTTCACAATCTCTATCAGGTGATCAATAATACGATAGGCTACGGTATCCTTTTCTGTAGCAGTGTAAGCTCCAAGGTTTTTTTCTAGTTGAGTGGCGTCCTCTGCACATAGAAAAGGGATCATATCGTGTAAAATATAGATCACCTCAAAAAGAGCATCGCTACCGAAAAGGGCTGCATCCCGCAATAAATCTTTTGGTGAGTGGCTCCACAAAATCTCTAATAAAGAACAAGTCCCTATTTTAGACGGAAGCGGCGTGCGAAAAGAGAACAAATCGGGTTGTTTGCTAAGG
>RGYU01000124.1 GCA_010031885.1 Chlamydiota bacterium
AAACACATTAATTAATAAAAATAGAGAAACAATATGACAGCTTCAAGCAGGGAGTTTTGATTAAAAAGATTTGACACCGAAAAGGGCCTCACAAATTTCTCTAAATACAGAACCATCTTCATTCCATTGAGCTCGTCTTCTTGTCTTAGCCATCCCTTGCTTTTTTAATAGAGGATTCCCCTTGACGATACTTTGAACTATACGCTTTAAAGTGGCTAAATTGAGTGCAGCATTAAGTATGTTTGCTCTGCATTCATCTTCATCAAATATCATGTCGAGAGACCAATGCATCGACTCTACCTGCCAATGCCCCCGAATCCGCCTTCCGAACTCTTCTGCACTCTCTACCAAACTTGAAATATAATAGCTCTTTTCTATCGTGGTTTTATTGGATCTTGTAACCTCTCTCGTTACTTCTATAAGGCTATTTAGTCCCTCCCATTCTTTTTCTCTTGAAATTTCGGAGGGATCTCCTATAACCGCTACTCTGCGCTTTTCTATTCGTCCTCTGTTTTTTTCTATGGTCTCATGAAAATCGCAATTAAGAACATATTCAAAGCCTTCTTCTCTTGCATGAGAAAACAGACTCGTTACTTCGTGATAAAAATTCCTCTGATTCTTTTTGAGGCACAGTATATAATTCCCTCCTCCTCCGCAGATCTTTTTAGCGATTTCTTTTTGACAACCCGCAGCATCTATTGTCACTATTGCTTCATATAGATCCAACTGTTCCAAAAGTTCCGGAATTGCCGTTATTTCATTGGATTTCTCTTCTGTTTTCTTTTGGCCGATCAACACTCCCTTGTCATGAACCCATGCATGTACTATATGAATGTTTTGCTTTCCAGCCCTATTGATGGCGCCCCTTAAAGTCTTACCGTCAATGCAAATTTGCTCTCCTATTAAATCCGGCACCCGCACAGATTTTACCCAAGAGAAAAAAGCTTTAGCAAAAGCTTCATGATCCATGCGTGTGAGAATCCACCAAAAAGTATCATAGGACGGAGACTTAAAATTCTCTCCAAGAATTATAGAAAGCTGTTTTTCCCTTTCACATGCGTAGTCATGAATACCGGCAATGCAATTAGCCCCGGAAAAAACAGCCATAAGCATAATGAATAGGAGTTCACATAAGGAATATTGACAATTGTCCGAGGCTCTAGGATCCGGGACGTCTTGAAAAAAGAGCATAATTGATTTGTTCAGTTGTTGTTGTTTCTGAATTTGACAATTATTAAGACATGCAGAATTAGATTCTAGATTTTCATTTTCAGTGATCATATAAACTCCTCTAGTTTAAGAGCTTATATTTTATTAAATTATTTGCTTAATATCAATTAATTATTTGAATTTTGATCAAAAAAAATGACAAGTTTTTTTAATCAAAATTCCCTGCTCTACAATCTTGAAATGGCACAAAAGTAGTCATTAAACTCAACGTACATAAAAATACTTTTTTCATCGACTCTC
>RGYU01000125.1 GCA_010031885.1 Chlamydiota bacterium
GCAGCGCCTTTGATTGATCAAAAAATGAGAAACAAAAGAGGAATGCAGCTGCGAGAAAAAGGTACACTTTTTCTCCGTAGTTGGAATGCAACTGACGAGCACATTTTAGTCCTACGAGCAAATACGAAATCAACGTTGTATAAACAAGAACGAATAAGAAAAGAGGCAGGAAAATCTCTTGCCTGGGGAAATGGAATGACAACGCTTTTTGAATGACCAGCGTTGAGTCCAGCTGGGGAGCTGCATACCAAAGACCTGTGCAGAGCGCCATCAAAAGAGAGCAAGTGCACACAAGATTGTCGATAAAAACCCCAAAGATCGTGAGGCGTGCTTGTGAAACTAGTTTTTCAGCACTCGTTTCACTATGAATAACAGAGTCATATCCTATACCGATGTCCGCCGAGTAGACTGATCGTGCGATACCATTTTGCAGGGCAAGCAGAATGGAGCTGCCTACAAAGCCGCCAATTCCCGCATGACCGGTAAAAGCAGACTTGAAAATCGTAACAAATAAGCCAGGGAGCTCTGGGATATGATGGCCAATCACCCAGAAGCACATCGCTATGTATACTAAAGTGAACGCCGGCATGAGCAGAGAACAGATTTTCCCAACCCGCTGAATCCCTCCAATTACGGCATATAAAATCAAAGAAAGTATCCCTAGTGAGACCAAAACATGATCAAGCTGCCAATTGGTTGAAATGCTATGCGTAAGAACGGAAAATTGATAGATTTCAGCTCCATAAATACACAATAAAATGCAGACCAAGGTCCCAATCCAGCGAACATTAAAAGCTTTTCGCAAGAAATGGATGCTTCCACCGTCATAGCCCCCTTTTTCATTAGGGACTCTGTATTTTAACCCTAAAAACACTTCTGAGTACTTGATTATCGACCCCAAAAAAGCCGCGATCCAAACCCAGAAAATAGCTCCTGGACCACCCAATTGAAGAGCCGTGATAATCCCCACAATATTACCAACACCTACCATCCCTCCTACCGAAGCGAAAAACACTTTTAGTGGATGGGTTCCCCTAGAGGAACTGGCGCTGTAGCGGATAAACTCCGAAAATGTGCGTATAATCGTAGGAAACAATCGAATCTGAAAAAATCGTGTTTTGATAGTAAAGTAACTACCCAATAAAGCGATGATTACAAAACCAATATAGCTCCAAAAAAACGCATCTAAACGTGATAAAAAATAAAAAATATGATTAAACATAAAAATCCCATAGTAAAATAGTTTAATTCTGAAAATTATTATTCAGAACAAATCAAAAACATAATGTGCTAACAAGAAAAGGCTAAAAACCTGATCTTAGAAGCTGTATAAAGTCATAAATATGTAAAAAAAAAGGTGGGGGTTACTTTTGCTTTCGCTTAGTAACAAGAGATGGCTTTCGTTTCAAAGCCTTGAAAGAAGAAAAGAATGAAAGAGAT
>RGYU01000126.1 GCA_010031885.1 Chlamydiota bacterium
TGGAGGTAGAAAACGCGATCACCTGATATTCAAAGCTCTTTTTAAAGAAGGGGAGCGGTGACAATCCGGTGGTCAGCCAAATAAGAGCACCAAAGAGCAGGTATTGGATAAAAAATGCAAGATAAGCGCAGCCCACAAGTTTTAATAGAAGGTATAAGACACTAGCCCCTTGAGTCCCTACGACCCAGGCAGTCAAAAAACAAGCCGCCAACGGTGATAGCTGTACAATCAGGTGGACCATCTGAAAAACCATGGTCGAGACAACACGAAAAAAATCGGAGATCTTCTCTGCAATTTCTCCTTGGATGGTATTGATCGTAAAGCCAGTAAAAAGGGCAAAAAACACAACCTGTAAAATTGTCCCTTGCGCCATAGCTCCAATTGCGTTATCGGGCACAATATTCAGGATGGAATCCAAGATTTGTAAGGTTGTCTGCCCCTTTGCCTCGCTAGGATTAAACGACTGGTTTAAATTCAGCTGAAGGCCTGTCCCGGGTTCAAAAATAGATCCGATCACAAGGCCGATTGTGATGGCTAAAAAAGTGGTCACTAAAAAAGCAAAAAGGGATTTAAAACCGAGTCTTCCTAATGTTTTGGAGTCTTTTACATTGGTCACTCCCGTCACAATCGAAAAAAAAATGAGGGGGATAATGATCATTTTGATGAGTCGGATAAAAATATCACCCAACGGTTTTAAGAAGATAGCCCAATCTTTTAAAAAAAAGCCTAGAATAACCCCTAGAACTAGACCAATGATCACTTTTTTCCAAAGACTCAACGACAACCCCATTTTTTGAAAAAGTTTTTGTTTATCATAGTGTGTAAGGGTAAAAAATGCATCGAAAAAATAAGCTAAAAAACAATTTAACCATTTTTTGGAAATCAAATAATCATCTGCAAAAGAGCTTGAAGCGATCCAAGCTCTTTTTTAAATTAGCGTTTTACAATAAAGCAAAGACTATCATAGAACGTCATGGATAAAATATCCCTTTGTAAGTCTGTCAGCTCCGGCGGGCGAATATAAGGGTGCACTCTATTCGGAGTCCCTATGGAACTACCCACAAAATTGACATCATTTAAAAGGTTTTTTAAGTAGCCCATGGTATTTTTTAGTCCCCTACCCCTTTTATTTCCATTATACTTTGCCCAATAGGACGTGTGAAGATCCTCAATGACATAAAGACCGCCACTTTTTAAGTGAGGAAAAAGGGTCTCAAAGCTGGTGATTTGCTGATCCATAAAGTGCCCCCCATCATCGATAATTACATCAAATTCTCCCCCTATTTTATGGATCAAAGATTCAAGATCCTCGGCCTTCGATTGATCGCAAAGATGGAGCTTGGCTCTTTTTGGCTCAAATTTCATTTGATCATACGTAATATCAATAAAATGGAGGTCAGCCTTAGGAAAATATTCCTCCCACATTCTCACACTACTGCC
>RGYU01000127.1 GCA_010031885.1 Chlamydiota bacterium
TTCTTAGGAGCAGCTTTCTTTTTAGGAGCAGCTTTCTTTGCAGCTTTCTTAGGAGCAGCTTTTTTTGGAGCAGCTTTTTTTGCAGCTTTTTTCTTTGTTGCCATTGTCTTAAAATTTAATTGGTTAGTAAATAATACTTAAAAGTAAAAATATTTTTTAAACTACCAAAAAAAATTATTAAAAAAATCAGGCTGTGGCTTCTACCGCGCTAACAGAAACGATGGTTTTATCATTCTTAGTTTTTTTGAATTCAACCAATCCGTCGGTCATTGCGAAGATGGTGAAGTCACGACCAAGCCCTACATTTTTACCTGGATGGTAAACTGTACCGCGTTGGCGAATGATGATATTTCCAGCAATTGCCGGTTGGCCACCAAAAATTTTAACACCCAATCTTTTACTTTGTGAATCACGGCCGTTTTTTACGGAACCTTCACCTTTCTTATGTGCCATTGTTTATTTTTTTATGCTTTGTTCTTTAATTTGTTTTTTCTCTTAAAGTAGTTAAGCGTTGCTTCAAGGATGGTTAACTCAGTGATGGATCAACCATTTTTCCGGGAACGCTTTAACAATTTAAGCGATCGCAGTTACTTTGATCTGTGTATACTGCGTACGATGTCCGTGCTTTTTACGGAAACCTTTCCTTCTTTTCATTTTAAAAGCGATCACCTTGTCCCCTTTGATGAGGTCATTGATGATTTCTGCTTTTACCACCGCTTTTACGGCTTCACCCATCGCAACGGTACCGTTGCTGTCGGTCATCAATACATCGGCAAATTCTACTGAATCGCCTGATTTGCCCTCAATATGGGGAATGTATAAGCTATCGCCTGCTTTTACTTTAAATTGCTGGCCTGCTATTTTTACTACTGCTAACATAAATATCCTGAATTTAATCCCGATTTTTCGGGAGGCAAAGGTAAGGATTTTCGGTTAAAAATAAGCAGGGGGGCTTAAAAAATTAATCCGGCCCGGTTTTTTGCCATTTTAGCTTAGCCGGTGCCTGATTTCCATTAGTTTATAAACTGGTATACAACCAGTTGGAAACTATTTATCTTCGCTGAAATGAATCGGTATTTATTAAATATACTTCGGGTGCTATTCACGGGTTATGCTTTTATCCTGTTTGTGGCATTCCTGATCCTGATTTTTCCGCTGGTGATAGTAGCCTCATTTTTCGGAAAGGAAAAGGGGGGCAATTTCATCTATTTGCTTTGCCGGGTCTGGTCTGATTTCATTTTTGTGGTAATGGGAATGGTTCACCATAATATTAAAGAGGGTGATTGGGATCCGAAGCAGCAATATGTATTTGTATTTAACCATATATCCTACCTGGATATTCCCGTTATATTTAAAACCATTCGCCAACAGCATTTCAGGGTACTGGGCAAGGCTGAAATGGCCAAGATCCCGATCTTTGGTTATTTATACCGATCTGCT
>RGYU01000128.1 GCA_010031885.1 Chlamydiota bacterium
ATCTTCTTTGGCAGTGATCGTATTGTTACCTGGCCCATGCCCCTCATCAGATTTTTGATGGTTGTTTTCGGCTTGTCCTTCAAAATCGCTTTTTCGTCCAAGCATGGTAAAGTTTTCTGCAACCACTTCTGTGGTATATTTTTTATGCCCCTCTTTGTCTTCAAAAGATCGGGTTCTTAATTTACCCTCAATATACACTAGTTTTCCTTTTTGCAGGTATTTTGAAGCAATATCGGCTAAACCTCTCCACATAACAATATTATGCCATTCGGTTTGCTCTATTTTTTTCCCGTCTTTGTTGTAGGTTTCTGAAGTTGCTAAAGGGAAGCTGGCAACAGTAACTCCCCCATCTAGATGACGGACTTCAGGATCTTTTCCTAAATGCCCGACTAAAATGACTTTGTTAATCCCTGACATGATACTTGTTTATAAAAGGTTCATTCGACAATTTAAAGAAATTTTCGAAGAATTGAAAAATTAGTTTAGGCTGAGGTAGTTTTTCGAGTTCTTCCCGGGTTACGTAGAACCAGGATTGATCCGGGTGAAAATTTTCGGTAAAATTCTCTATTCGAATAAAGGTCGTGTAGAGTTTTTGGTGACTTAAAATATGTTTTACCGGTTCGCTAACGGAACGAATCAAAACCTGTTTGCCAAAAGCCTCAACAAACTTTTCTGATTGGACAAGTTCCGGAATCTCTGCCTGGCTTTCGGTCTCAAAAAGAGGGAGATCGATCTCACAGGTCATCTGTAATGGACATGCAATACAAACCGGATTTTTAGGCTTACATTGCAGGGATCCAAACTCCATCATGGCTTGATTGAAAATCCCCGCCTGTTTTTTGTCGATCAATTCGTTGGCTAAATCTGTAAAAATCTTTTTCCCTCTCCCTGTGTTGATTGGGGTATCGATTCCGAAGTATCTTGAAAGTAATCGGAAGACATTTCCATCTACCACCGCTTTTGCCTCATTGGATGAAAATGAAGCGATTGCCGCTGCCGTATATTCCCCTATTCCCTTTAAACGGATTAAAGATTCATAGTTTTTAGGAAAGTAACCTGCATGCTCCTCCATCACAGCTTGGGCAGTTTGATGCATATTCCTGCCTCTTGAATAATAACCAAGGCCCTGCCAAAGTTTTAATATTTCGGCTTCAGTAGCTGAGGCAAAATGTTTGACACTCGGGTATTTTTCTACAAAACGATTGAAATAAGGCGTTCCCTGCTCTACACGGGTTTGCTGCATAATTATCTCAGATAACCAAATAATGTAAGGGTCATTTGTGTTTCTCCAGGGAAGATCCCTTTTATGTTTTTGGTACCACTCAATAATTTCTTCAGAAAAATTCATTCCACTGCAGCGGGTTTTACTCATTTAAACAACAAAAATACCTTACTATTTGTTTTATAGCGACTTGGATTTTAAAAAAAAGCAGATTTATT
>RGYU01000129.1 GCA_010031885.1 Chlamydiota bacterium
AAGTTCTGGAAGTTCTTAGAGGTAGTTGCCCTGATTTAACGGGGAAAGATTATAATACCGCTTATAACCAATTGATTCAACAGCTCCACCAATGGAAAACGATCAAATGGTTAATAGCAAATGGCAATGCTCTAAGGGCCAGGCTCAAACCAGGTGCTTAAGAGAATTTTTAAGGGCTTCGGCCAAGTTCTTGATACAAATGCTTTCATTAGCTAGTAGAAGATTAGTTTTAAAAAAAATAGGCTCACTTAGTCATGTCTAATCCTGTAGGGGGGCAACCTGACCCAAACCAGCCTTCTTTAAGTCCAAATCTGGAAGGGGATCCCTCTAATAGAGTCGCTTCAGTTGCTAATGAGGTTTTTTCTAGAAGTGGAGGAGCGTCATCGTTGCATGATCCTTTATCCGGTCGGGTATCTGCCGGAGAAGTTAGACCATCAAAAGAGGATATACTGAACGAATGGCTAGCGTCTCAACCTGAAAATGCTAAAGCGGAAGCGAAGCGAATCCTCGCTATTCTTCGACAAAAAAATTTAGACAACCTTTTTGAACTTGAATTAGGAAACCTGAAAAACATTACCTCCTTACCGAACGTTCTTCAAAATTGCACAAACCTTGTCTGCTCCTTCTGCACCAGCCTTCAAGCGCTCCCCGAGCTTCCGGTTTGTGAAGGGCTTAACTGCAGGGATTGCACCAGCCTTCAAACGCTACCCAAGCTTCCGGTTTGCAAATTGCTTAACTGCATGTACTGCACCAGCCTTCAAGCACTACCCAAGCTTGGGGTTTGCACAAACCTTGTCTGCTCCAACTGCCCCAGCCTCCAAGCGCTACCCGAGCTTCCGGTTTGCACAGAGCTTAAATGCTCCCTCCTCACCAGCCTCGTAGCACTACCCGAGCTCCCGCGATGCAATGATCTTTCCTGCAGCGATTGCACCAGCCTCCAAGCGCTACCCGAGCTTCCAGTTTGCACAAAGCTTAACTGCATGAATTGCACCAGCCTCCAGGCTCTACCCGAGCTTCCGGCTTGCACAAACCTTGTCTGCTCCTTCTGCACTGGCCTCGGAGCCCTACCCGAGCTTCCGGTTTGTACAAGGCTTTCCTGCAACAATTGCACAAGCCTCGTAGCCCTACCCGAGCTTCCGGTTTGCACGAGGCTTTACTGCATCAATTGCACAAGCCTCCAAGCGCTATCCGCAGAGCTTCCGGTTTGCACAGAGCTTCACTTCAGTGATTGCTCCATCCAAGCGCTTCCCGAGCTTCCGGTATGCAGCCAAATATCTATTAGAGCCTGCCCCAGCCTCCAAAACTTACCCCCTCTTCCGAGCTGCATGTCTCTAGTCCTCGCCGATTGCCCACAGCTCCGATCCATACCCGACGTTCCGGAAGGCTGCACGCTATTAATTGCCAATTGCCCTTTGCTACCACCCAGACCTA
>RGYU01000130.1 GCA_010031885.1 Chlamydiota bacterium
AGAGGCGTTTAGAAATTGTGAGGCAAACTGCTGGATGGCATTCTCAAATTGAGTGGTCAACTTGGCCAATTCCCCCTTTTTTTCCTCGCTTACAGGCAGGATATCCTCCACGGTGAAAAAGTTTGAAGGCAGGTGGGGCCAGCGTGCCCGTTTATTTACCCCCCCCCTTCTTATCAAGGGTTTGTTGCAAGTAAAATAGATCAAATATGGCCTCGCTAGGGTCTTGGTCTATGACCACCGGTTGTTTCATAAAAGCGCCACTGATACAGCAAAACAAACTCGGCTCGTCAGGAATTTTGGACTGCAACTCTTTGTATTGCGCTATATGCAAGGCATTTTTATTGAACTCCTGTTGCAAAAGGGGGATGAGGGGTGAATCGGGCTCTTGTCTTTTACACCTTTCGATGTTGGCTAAAAGGGACTGCTGTTTTGCAATAAAAGAGGATATAGCCGATTTCATCTCCTCTAGGAGTTCTACTTTTTCCTCTAAGGTCTCTTTCTCTAGGAGGGCTCTGATTGTTTGATGTAGAGAGTCAAAAGGGGGTATCACAGGGGCGATCCAGCTAGAGTATTTTTCGATGTACCACTGTTTTATTTTTGGATCCATGTGCGGCAAGCCACTGAGAATTGTAGGCTGAAAATGAAAAGAGGTAATAGAGCCTCTTACATCATCAGGCAGTAAATGGGCAGCATAAAGGTAAAAGTTGGAGGGCACAAGCTCAAATATCTTTTTATAGTCAAGCTCTTTGGGGAAATAGAGACAAAGAGCAATTAAAAATTTTCCATCTCCTAAAATTTTTTCTCTCAAAATTTCTAGAAAATGGGTTGTATACAGATCGTGGCCTGCCTCAAGGAGATTCTTTAAATGGATTTCTACCGGAAGATTCTGTCCGTTGAAGGGGATGAGACTTTTACTAAAACGTACAAGGGTGGGGTTTTCACAGGATTCATGCGCGATTGTTTTGAATACAGGCAAGGGGAGAATTTGTCCAAACATGAAAAGGATATTTGCTGAGAGGATCTTTTTATCATAAAGCTGTAAGAGCAGGTCTTGCCCAAACGTAATCAGCAAAGTTTTAAACTTGGATGAGCGGGCAAGATTGTTGAAAATTTCATCCGTCTCACCAACTTTTATAAGTATTTCCAATAGACGGGGGAGATTCTCTTTATTGTCCAATTGCTCTAAAAGTTCAAAGATTGGGAGAACGTCTTGAAAATTTTCTTGTAAACAGCAGGAGCGAACCTTCTCATAAAGGTAGGTTTGATCTTTTGAGGAGCGGTTGAGAAGAATAAATATCTTTTCGATCGCAGTCAAGTGTCGGGCAAACCGCCTCAAAAAAAGGAGTGAAAGCCAATTCCATGAATGTACAGACTGTTTTTTTATAGCGCTTTGCAGAGAGCTGAAAATTTC
>RGYU01000014.1 GCA_010031885.1 Chlamydiota bacterium
CTTTTAGAAATGCAATTCGATATTCAAATTCAGAAAAAAAACAGGGTCGATCTTTCAGAGTACCCCTTCGAGCAAGATTTAGCACACCGACAGTTACTCGCAAGTCTTCGCCCCGTGACAATTAAATTATTGATTGAGTTGTTCTATCTCTGTTCAAAAACTACCCTCTTAAAACTTAAGAACGCTCTGGATGTAACCGAAAACGAATTAAAAGAATTTATCAACGAAATTGCCCCCTTTAACATCCTCAGTATTGAGGGTGAGACTGTTTTGATAGATAAAGATGTAAAAAAGAAAATTGAATGCTTTTTAGAAAAATTTGATGAAGATTTTTCTCATGGAATTGAATATTTTCAATCTTTATTAAAGCAAGTGCCAATCAATCTATTGCCCAACTGGTACTCGCTACCCCGAAGCTGCGACTCTATTTTCCTTTCATTGAAAGAAAAAATTTTTCACACCCCTTCTCAATATCTTCGACACTTGCAAAACATAGAGTCAGATGAGCCGTCCGTTCAAATCGTGATACAAGCGCTTCTGTCAGCACCCAACCATGAACTAAAATTAAATCAGATTGAATTGATCAGTGGAAAATCGGGGTTTGAACTTGAAAAGTTAGTTCTATTTTTGGAATTTAATTTTGCTGCAGTTATGTGTTACGTCGACCACCTAGGTGCATGGTCGAGCGTTTTAAAATTGCCTTATGAATTAAGTTGCTACTTGAATCAACAAAGTGTAACCCCCCCTTTCACCCCCTTTGCCCAAAACTTAGTTAAACCAGATCGAGGGATCCCTTTAACCTTTGCTTTCGACTTAAGTCAAGTTTTGCGATTAGCCAAAATCCATACTCTCAAAGGTCATTCAACTGCGGATGGATTTGTATATGACTCTACAAGCATTCTAAAACTTGAGCAAAATTTGGCCTGCAATGAAAATTACGCCACAAGGCTTTTGACAAAAGCTATAGAGCTCAAATTGCTCGAAATCGACCAAGGTTTCATAGCGCCTCACTCACAGTCAGACCAGTGGCTTTTGTACTCACTGGAGAAACAAGCCTTAAGCCTGTATAAAGCCATTTGGATTCAAGGATCTCATGGTATAAAACAAATTGAAAAAGGGCTACAAACTCTTATTCGAAAAGGTTGGGTTTTTGCTGAAGAAGTTATCCGATACGTAAGCTACGGAAAACCCATTTTGCAAAGAACACGTGAGGGATATAGCTACGATCTAACAGATCAGGTAGGTATGACTGCTGAACATCTGGATCTTTTATTCGAATCGGGCCTTATCGAGTGGGGTTCATTTGAATCTAAACGTTGCTTACGACTTACGGAATTAGGAAAACAAATCACAAGCTAGCGACTACCGCTTTTGTTTTTTCCAGGTATTCCAATAGTCCTCACCGTAGTCTACCGAGAGCTCCTCCCCTTTTTCTATGTCTCTACAGGCCGCGTAAATGACTCTAGGCTGCCCATCTATGAAAATTGTGATCGCTTCTATATTAGGAAAATCGGCGTGATTGATCGTACGAGCAACATTTCCACAGTATCGGGCATCTAGAACAAAACCTGTTTCATCATCTCCGACCGTTAAATTGAATACATAACGGTTGTCAGGATCTATATCTTCTTCTCTTGTGATTAAACCCACGTACTCACAAACAAAAGCACCTTTTTTAATAAATTCTTTTGTGAAAACACCATTACCAATGGTGGCATTAACCCAACGAATCTCTAAGTCAACAGGACTTTTTTTACCAAGATACTTAGCATATCGACGTATGAGATGATTTTCTAACTCCCATTTGTGCATGTATTTTCTAGTAGCTTTCTTTAAATCACGAATGATCTTCAAAGAGCGGGCAAATGGACGGTCCATTGGCAAAAACGGCTCTTTTTTGATCGCTTCTTTATTGTATACATGTAGACTTTTTGGCATGTGTCCTTTTGGGAGCTAATACATCAGGACTTAGCAGAACTTAGCAGTGAAAAGCAAGTATGATTTTAATCCCAGTAGTATGGACCGTAATCGACAACAAGCTCCTCCCCTTTTTCTACTTGTTGTTTTGTGAAAAATATCACTCTGGGGAGACCCTCGATGACAAGCCAGCGAGATAAAAGGTTAGGATGATCGCTATGGTTGACGAAACGCGTGTGGTTCCCTTTTTTCTCGGCGTCAATCACATATCCAGTATCGAATGTGTCAATCGCATATTCAAAAATGTAACTGTTGTCTCTATCTTTTTTTTTGTCCCGTTTTTTTACAATACCCACATATTCTCCAATACAGGTCATTTCAGGTATTTTTTCCTCTGCAAAAAGGCCATAACCTTTTAAAGGATCGATCCACCGGACTGTCATCTTTTGACGGATACCTTCGATTTCACGTTTAAAAAGAGCAGTATTCCATAGATTAAAAGCCCTGTAAGAGGGGTCAGCCAACATCTTTTCCCCTTTTTTTTGAATCCAGGCCCGATCAACCTCACTCAAATACTCCAGGGCATGAATTTTTTCAAAAGGGATCGCTTTCTCTAAAAGAGAAATATCAAGAGGAATCAGAAAACTCCGATTAACTTCCACCATAAAGTACCAAAAACTGCCCAAATAGAAAGATTCACAACACTAATAATGAATCCCATTTTCCACCAATCGCTTATGCGAACAAAGTTTGAACCATACAAAATAGGTGCAGGTCCAGAGCCAAAATGTGTCAAAGATCCGAATAAAGAACTGATGAAACCAAACACAAATGCAGCTAAATTCACCGGCGCTCCAAGATTTACAGACACAACAAAGAAGGGAAGCAGCAAAGCTCCTATGTGCGCAAGATTACTTGCGAAGAAGTAATGACTATAGAAGTAGATTACCGCCAAGATGAAAAGTCCCCAGCCCCAGTCTAACCCTACAAAATGTCCTTTGACAATTGCCCCAAACCAGCTTGCTAGGCCGAATTTAGTGATATATCCAGCCAAGGTCAATAATGTAGCAAACCAAACAAGTGTATCCCATGCCCCTTTTTCCTTAAGCACATCCTCCCAACTAAGAACCCTAGAAATAAGCAACAGTGCAAGCCCAACAAGAGCCGTCAAAGTCGCCGATAACCAAGAGCTTCCAAAAGACCAAAGGAAAACCAAAATCAAAAAAACACCAAGCATCCAAAACTCATCCGCTTTCAATGATCCCATTGTCTTTAACTCTTGACTGGCTCGTAAAGGCGCATCGGGAGTTTCTTTCATATCGGGAGGATAAAGCTTATACAGGATGTAGGGTATTGCCATTAGGCTTAATAGACCGGGGACAATCCCAGCCAAAGCCCAATCGGTCCAAGATATGGCTACGCCATAGGGTTTTACAAGATTCAATACCATGGGATTGCCCGCCATGGCGGTCAAAAACATCGCGCTAGAGACTGTTCCCGCTTGAAATATTGTTTGAATTAAAAACGCACCAATTTTTCTGGGGCTATGATCTGGGTCGCTTCCAAACGCTTTTGCAATAGACAATACGACCGGATAGACTATCCCCCCGATTCTTGCAGTTACACTAGGAATTGCAGGGGCTAGAACTAGATCTGTTAAAGTCATGCCGTAAGCTATCCCTAAGCTGCTTTTGCCCATCGACTTAATCAAAAGATAGGCAAGTCTCAAACCTAGTCCCGTTTTAATAAAACCGCGCGCAATAAAAAAAGCAGAAGCAATCAACCAAACTACCGGGTTAGAAAAACCGACAAACGTATCCTCAAATGATAAGACCTGAAATAGTGGCAAAACTGTTAAAGAAAAAATGCAAATAGCACCTGAGGGTAGAGGTTTTAGAACAACTGCCAAAACAGTAAACATGAAAACACCAAAAATAGGCATTCCTCGAGGATCAACCCCGATAGGAGGTGGGAAATGCCAAAAAATTGCGCCTACTAAAACGCAAATGAGAAATTTAAAAAAATCGATGATGTGGTGTCGAGAAAAAAAGGGTTGTTTGAGCGCGTAAGACATTTTATCTTAATTTATAACAGGTTTTCTTAGTATAGCAAATCTGGACGATTTATTGTATGCAATAATCAAATAGGTTTCGTAGTAAATCCAAAGCTTAGTCATTACCTAACTGAACTACAACATGATCACATGCTGCACCATCTTTTGAGTTTGATTCCATTGGCAACGGGGGAAGATTTAATCGAATGGTGTCCCTTGGGATATTTTGAGATAAAACCTCACCTTGTTTTTGTGCTTCGTTTGCAAAACATAAAGAACTCTGAATTGTGATCGTTTGATCTGGGAGATCGCTTTTCGCCATACTTTCGACCGGTACAAGGGGGAGCGCTTGCTCTCTTTCGAGGCTTACGCTCGATTTTCTAGAACCCGTATCCGAAAATGCCGTTCCTTGGGTATTATATAAAACGGTAGCAGTATTTGACCTTTGTTTCACGCTTCGTGGCGCTGAAATGTGGAGCAAGGAATGATCTGGCGGAATTACCCCAAACCCCTCCGAATGACCAGAGAAGGATAAATCACCACCATAAGCTTGTAAATTCCATCTCGGATCTGTACTTTGCCCTTCTTCAAATTCTAATTGCCCAACCGGTAATTGATGGGGCTGCATAAAATTGGCATTTGAAAACAATCTCAAATTATAACCTGGAGGAGGAAGAGCCGTGGCAGAAGGGTTCATTTCTCCCGAATTACGCAAAGACACACGCCCTGATTCTAATCTAGAATCTAGATGGTCGCGATCGAAAAAATCACCAGGTTGTGACCCTGATAATCGACGACTAAAACTTTTATGGTGCGTCTGCCTGCTTTGAGAACTCGATACGCTTGAGGGCCCCCATCTTGTGGAGAACCTATCATCGACAGAGGAATGCATGGAAGCTACCTCGTCACTATCAATATCTTGAGAGCCTACTGAGTCTTCGCTTTCCAAAAGTGATGCCTTAGGATCTAGGCTCGCGGGCTCTCTTTTTAAACTTGTTGCGACTAAAAAGGAAGAGCTGCTTACAGCATCCACTGATCTTTCCCCTGGAAAAGCTGGAAATGATCCACCTGATCGAGAAGCCCCATAAGAACTCTTATGTAGCAACTCCCGCGATTTCTCTAAAATCTTCTTTCTATTAAATAGGATAGATGCCCATTGCTTAAACGTGAATTTCAATTTATCTTTATTTTCTAAAATCATGAAGCGATTGTACTTATTGATTTTTGCCATCTTATTGGCACGAGACATGTGGTCAACCCAACGCTCAAATAATCTTCTTTTGATATTGATCGGGTTATTTTTATCAAAAATAGCCCTAAATCTTGCTTCCACCAGCTCTCTGGCCTGTGTTTCAATCGCCGTAGAAAGCTGCCTCTTTAAATTTTTGGCTAAATCCCCTTGCATTTTTGTTTGTGGCATTGATTTTAAAACTTTTACAGCCTGCTTGCAATGAAGCCTCGAATCCGGTTCAGTCTCTATTTCCGATTTTAAATTACTAATAGATCTGAAGACATTATAGATTGCAGCTGCTTCCTCAATTTTTTCGCACTTCAAACGAACGTCTTTAAGCATGCCTAAAAATTTTTCATGTTCTAATTTCTTTTTATTTCGATAATCGGTTGCGGCAGATAAAATTTTTGAAACCATTACCAGAGCTGCAGTAAAGCCCTTGGGTACATCTGTATCGCCCAGATACTTGCTGGCAGTATCCGATGTTTCCATAATAATCAAAGCTACAGCCACGATGGCAGCAAAATAATCGACCCCTCTAAATGTCCAGTCGGTCACTTGCCTTGTTGTATAACGGGTACCGCAAAAAGGCTTGTCCTTGATACGCATAATCTCTTCGACGGTATTTTGAACCCCGCGCAGTTTTTCGATATTCCGCTCAAGCACCGTCAAAGGAGACTGAATCACAGAGGTTATCTGATCTGTTAAGGACTCCTCTAGAGTTCTTCCCACACTTATCACGGTCTCATCAATAGTTTTGACGGCCAAATCACACTGTGCGATCAACTCTTCCAAAGGAAACTTTGGGGGATTACTTCCTACCTGGCGTGGCATACGAAGACCTATAAGTTAAATTTTAAAGGAAAAATTAACCTAATATGAATTAATTTTAAAGAAAAAATTCGTAGCTAAAAAAAATTTGAAGCTGCTTTTGTCCTTGCGCCTTAAAAGCATCTAGACCATCAATAAAATTTATTTGGCTGCTGTACGCCTGATTGAAGTCGACTTTCATGTCGAGAACTTGAGTTGTTTTCTTCAAGTTTTTTGTAACCCATTGAATAGGCAAAGTGTCGATAAGTATATCTAGATCTTCGTCAATATTATCGATACAAAGGCAAGGGACGGATGTTTGAGATTCAAACTCGATCCTTTTTTTTGGATTTCTCATGTATACTTTAAGATCACAAGAGCCTTTTAACTTATTTGTAAAAGCCTTACTTACGCCGCCTCCTCCAAGAATCCCTACCTTTTTCCCCTCAAACGGTATTTGCTTAAGTATTTCAACATCCGTGTTGTATCCAACACCTTGATAATAGGTATTAATCGTTTGACAAATGAGCGCGTTTTCGTCATGCAATTTAGCATACTCAAACGCCTGTTTTTTGAAAGGCATGGTAATTGAAAAACCGCTGAAAAGGGGATGTTCCATTACGGTTTTTAGTGCATCGTGATCGATAACTATGTTGATGTATAATGCATCGATCCCTTTTTCAAAAAACAAGGGATTATAGAGTCTGTAACCTATTGAAGGGGGGCTTTCTTTCCCCTTGATCAGAGCAAAAATTTTGGTATTTCGACTAACTCTTTGAATGTAGTAAATGTGACTCAGATCCTTCAAAGGGATTTGACCATGAAACCCCTCTTTAGAAGTATAAATCCACGGGGCGCCAAGGCAATAGCTCAATAATCTTGTAGCTTGACTCTCCTCGCCTTTGCCAAAAAGGACTAATTGCTCTCGATATTTTTCAAAAAGGGGAATCAACTCCAAAAAATCGGTGATTTTAAGTGTGTCAAAACAACACTTAACAATTTCGGGCCTCTCTTTAAACATCTCACCTATAAGTTCGGCGGTCTTCTGAAAGGATAAGTAAGTTCCGTGAAAGGAATAGACCCATTTTACAAGGGGGAATTCTTTTTTTAATTGGCCAATCGGACTCGGATAAGGGACATCGCAATAGTTTGCATCCTGTGTAGGAGGTTGATTTGTCAAAAGGTAAGGACAATTTAAATGTGTCAAAGAGGTTCGATCTGGCCTTAGCTCAATCAAATCGACCTCTTGAGGTAACTCCTCATTGTCCCCCAATGTGTAGACGATCATGAGACTAAAACCCTAAGATAAGCATCCAAAACATCATTGACTGAAAAATAACGGATATACCCTCCACCCTGTCTATAAAATGGGTTGGATATTCCGATTTTTTCGCCTAGATTTTTTTTGTCTTTTTTAAGTGCACTGAGAAATGCATCGGTTTCAACTGAAGGTATTTTTTTATTGTAAGGGAGTTTTTTGCCCACCGTTTGGATAAAATCATCAGGGGCATTTAGAAGCTCCATCTCAACTTGAATCCCGTGTTGAACGGCCTCACCATGGTGCATTTTGAACTTATTGAGAACCTCTAGCGCATGACCAACCGTATGACCGAAATTCAAAAGAGCCCTCTTACCATGATCCAAAAGGTCTTCCTTTACAATCTCCTCTTTCAATTGGCGGGCTTGATCTATCATTTCCAGCGTTGGTGGGTAATGGAGCTTTTGTAAAAAACCATCGTCGGATAAAGCTGCGATTTTGACCATCTCTACATAACCCGAATACAGCTGATCCTCAGGTAGAGTACTTAAAAACTCGATGTCTATTACCGTTTTTTTGGGCAGATAGGTAGTTCCGATGATGTTTTTTGCCCAGGGTCGATTCAACCCGTTTTTTCCTCCAATAGAGGCATCAACCATCGCAAGCAAAGTTGTTGGGACAAAAATAACATCTACTCCCCTCATGTAGGTTGCAGCGACAAAACCAACTAAATCTAAAAGCGCTCCGCCCCCAAATGCGACCAATAAATCCGATCTTTTGAAGTTGTTTTCTGTCAAAAAATCTATAATTTTTAAATAGCATTCTATCGATTTATCCGTTTCTACCCCATCAATCTCAAAGGCGGTGCCACTAAGGCCCCATTTTTCCAATTTGTCTAAATGGGTGCGAACACTTTTGGCATGGATGATCACTGTGTGTGGCAAAGCTGCCTCTCAAAAAAATATTTGGACCCAAATTCTAGAAGAAGTTCGTCTAATAAGACAAGCCAAAGCATCGACTCTACAACAATTCTAGCCCTATGTACAACTACCGGATCGTGACGACCCTCAAAAGAGATGGTTCTGTCCATTGTGTTTTGCTCTTTAGCAATAGATGAAGGTGGTTTAAAAAACACCTCACCATAAATAGGTTGGTGAGTAGATATGCCACCCAGTAGTCCTGCTGCATCATTTTTGCAAAAACCGATCCCCTCTTGTGAGATGAACATCGGATCATTGAAAGCTGATCCCTTTTTCGTCTGAATTGAATCAAGCTCTCCAAAAATAACCCCTTTTACAGCTGGAATGGTCATCAAAGCGTTTGAAATTGTATTTGTCAACTTTTCATATACAGGTCTACCTAAAAAAGGAATCATCGGATCAATCACAAAACATACAGAGCCAGAAAGGGAGTCTTTTTCATCTATCGCTTTTTGGATCAGAGATTGCCAGGACTTGCTCATCTGCGAATCGGCAGATCCCAAAGGATCGTCAAGTACAATCTGTCTTGCATCTTTTATCGAGAGTGTTAAAAGATTAGCCCGCATATCATGAATTTGTCGCACATAGGCTAATACGTCGATATTTTCAGTTTTTAAAACTTGTTTGGCTATTGAGCCGGCAACCACACGACACACCGTTTCCCTTGCGGATGCTCTGCCTCCTCCGTTGAGGTCAACATGACCATATTTTCCCTTGTAGGTGTAGTCAGCATGACCTGGCCTAAAAACTGTTCGGGTGAAGGTGTAATCATCAGGTCGATGATCCAGATTAGGAATAAAAAAACTCAACGGGGCACCCGTTGTTTTCCCCTGGTAAAGACCAGAAATAAAATCAACCTGATCACTCTCTTTGCGTAGAGAACTATACAAAGATCTACCAGGGGCCCTCAAAGCCAGATCGTGTTGGATTTTTTCGATTGAGATCTCGTATCCCGATGGGACACCATCTAATATGGCAACATACCCTTTTCCATGCGATTCCCCTGCCGTTGTCAAGACGAGCGATTTGCCGAAACTATTGCTTCCCATAAACAATAAGTATCGTACTTCAAATCTATCCCTGTCAACTCAATCTCTAAATTAGCCACGCTTTGATAAAAATCTTCTCTCTCCTTTATAAAATGCTCAACACTGCGGCTTTTTAGATAGGGTGCATCCAGATTGAGTCGGTTGTAAACAACCTTGAATGGGACACGAATCCATAAAATTTGGTACCTTGAAACCGACGGGGCGATTCTAAAACCACCCCCCACCGATAGAATTGAAAAATCAAGATCCAAAAGCTCTTGAAAAACTTTATGCTCCAGCTCGCGAAATTGCTGTTCCCCCAATTTTATAAAAATCTCACGTATGCTAAGAGAAAACCTCCCTTCAAGAACCTCGTCAAGGTCGATGAACTTCAGACCATACTGGTCTGATAAAGACCTGGCCAAGGTCGTTTTTCCAGACTTTGGCAATCCAACCAGGACAAAAGGTTTCAAAAAAGTGAGGGAATGATTTTTTAACACAGTCTACTCCATCGATTCTTGATTCCCCATTTGCTTTGAGTGCAGCTACCGCAAGACTCATCGCCACGCGATGATCGTGATGTGCACTTAAATAGGCGCCATGAAGAGCGGTAGGGGTAATTTCTAAAAGATCATTCTCAAAATCGATTCGGATTTTTGCCCCCATTTTTTCCAGCTCTTGTTTCATTACTTGGGGTCGATCAGACTCTTTTGAGCGAGCAACAGCAATTTTATGAAGGACAACAGGCCCTTTTCCATAGCAACCCAAAACCATTAAAATGGGTAAAAGATCGGGCGTGTCTTCAATCGAACAGCTTTTTTGCTTGACGATATTGAAAAGCTCTTTATCCCCCTGCATATCCTCAAAATCCAAAAAAGAGCGATCAATTGGGTAATCAAAAATTTGTCCCACGGCGTACAAAAAAGCAAAAGAGCTAAAATCTGCAACGACAGTATAGCTAAAAGGATCAATTTTTAGAGGACCTTTCAAAATAAATTGGGTGAAATCTTTTTGCTGAAAATCAAGATGAAATCTTTTTAACCAAGCTAGAGTCATCCCCACATAGGGCTTTTCGCACGGGTTTTTTACAGTAATCACACTTTTACCCTCAACTTGGGAAAAAGCGATTAGAAGAGCTGACACAAATTGGGAATTTTCACCATCAACCACTACTTGGCTTGCTTTTATAGGTCCCTCAATTTCAATGGGGGCATAACCCTCTTTTTCTAGATAACGGATTTTTGCGCCGCTTTGTTTCAAAGCCTCCACTAGGGAGAAAATTGGCCGTAATGTACGGATGGACTGATCCCCCGTCAGGACCGTTTTTTTAGGACGAAGGCTTGCAAGGGCTATCAAGAAATGGAGGGCCAGACCAGAATTTTTGACATCTACAAAGGTCAAATCATCCCAATTGTATAAAGTTTTTTTGAATGAATCGACCTCTGGAGCTTTCAATAAATTTTTTATATTACATTCTTCTTTTGAGAGGAATTCAAAGAGAAGGGCTCTCATACTGTGGGATTTTGAGGGGGGTACCTGCATAGTTTAAGGATGCCACACCTTAGCTTTTCTTTCAAAAAATGATAAGGTCATGTAAAATCATTATATATGAAAAGATTTTTAAAAGCTTTTTTAATAGGAATGGGGTTACTCTTCACGGGGAACTGCTTTTATCTCTACCAGGCCCAGGATAATCTCATTTTTCACTATAAAACCCTTCCTCAAAGCTACCACTACGAAATGTCCCAAAAATTTGAGGAAAGAACCTATACTGTGGATCAAGGTATCCACCTCAACGCCCTTTACTTTCCCCATACAACCGAGGGGGAATCGGTTGGGGTTGTATTGTGCTACCACGGTCGCGGTACTAATCTTTCGCGTGATTGGGGTAAAGCTGCAAAAATCTATGTTGATAAAGGGTACGATTTTGTTGTTTACGATTATCGCGGTTTTGGAAAAAGTGATGGAAAAATCGATGCACAAAATATCTACAGCGACCCGATCAAAATGTATGAGATCGTGACCTCTGACTATAAAAACAAAAAGGTGATTGTTCTTGGACGTTCCATGGGCACAAATTTTGCAACCTATGTAGCAGCAATTAAAAAGCCTGATGGGCTTATTCTTGAAGCACCGTTTTATAGCATGGTTGATATGGCCTGCTTAACAAAGCCCTATATCCCCCGTTTTTTGCTAGAGAAAATCCTTAAGTATCCAATGAAGACCAATCAATTCATCACTAAAGTTGATTGCCCAATACTCATGTTTCACGGCACAAACGATCTGACAGTTCCCTATTGCGAATCAGTAAGACTTTTCGATATCATCAAACACAAGCAAAAAAACAATTTTGTGAAACTGGATGGGGTTGATCATTTCAGCCTTAAACAGCACCCGGATTACGAACCCGCTATTGATGCATTCCTAAAAGATCTATGAAAAAAATTCTCATCGTACTGGCCTTGCTATCAGGCCCTCTAAGCTATATTGGTTACCTCTACCAAAATCAAGAAAGATTTATATTTGAAATCCGGACTCTGGATAAAGACCATCGATTTCATTTTACGATCCCTTTTGAGGAGCTAAGTGTGCAAGCTTCGGATTTAACAACAATTCTTTCTGCAGTCCATTTTAAAACTAAAGAACCCAGAAAAGGGATAGTCCTGTTTTTACATGGCAGTGGAACTAACATCAACGAGATACCACAAGCTCTACCCGAAAAAATCTTGGAAAAAGGCTATGATTTTTATACATTCGATTATAGAGGTTTTGGTAAAAGTTCAGGCAAGGTTACTGAGCAAGATTTGTTAAACGATTCAGTTTTTGTTTACCAAAATCTTGTGGAGCAATACGGGGAAAAAAATGTAATTCTGTACGGGCGATCCCTTGGCACTTCCCTTGCAACCTACATCGCATCTGCACACAATCCCAAGCATTTGCTACTGGAGGCCCCATTCCACAGTATGCTAGATATGGCCCTTCTTGATCAGCCCTACCTGCCTCAAGCTGCCATAGAAAACATCTTAGCTTTTCATTTAAGGACCGATCTTTGGATTCAAAACGTCAAGACAAAGGTTACCTTTGCCCATGGCGACAAGGACGACTGGGTTCCAGTCAAAGAGGCAAACCGTCTTTATGATAAGGTTGAATCACATCAAAAACATTTCGCCCTCTTCAAAGATTGGGGGCACGATCATTTTTGTGACCATCCCGAATTTGATGACCTTTTAAATCGGGTTCTTACGTAAAAAGGGATCTTTTAAGATCCCTTTAACAAAAAAAGTTTCGCCTAAACAGCAGACATTTCCCGCGATGGAATTCTTGACCAATTCACAAGGCTTTTGTGGGGTGTAACAATAAGATCTTTCAATTCATCTGAAGAGGGTTGATGCTCTGCTGTAACCTCCATAAAGTCGACATGCCCAAGGTATGGGCTCGCCTTTTTCAAGGCAAAATGGGGATCGATCATTTCGGGCGATATTACACCCATTTTAGGATGTTCAATAAGATAGCTAATCGCAGCAAAACAACCACCGGCAACTTGTGTCAGAGTTGCATTGACCTCTTGAGAAACTGAGTCTTTATTTTCCACAATCGAGCCAATCCAAAATGTTCTTAAACCTTCAGGTCTACGAAAATACATTAAGCAACCGATACTGTCGTATCCACCATCAATTTCATCTGATCGAATAAATCGAGTAGGAATATTACGATCTTTACGAGCAGCCTCCAATAAAAGTTTTCCTGCATCACTAGGTTCATAGCAATAATAAACCGTAGGCCAATAATCCCCATTTTTTAAAAATCGGGCAAGAGTATGCGCTTCTTGATGAGGAATTAGCCGACCATGCAAAAGACCTTGACGAGGCTCGTAAGAGGTGGCAATTATATCAATGCTAGGACACTCGAAGAAAACCTGAAGTACCTCTTCCCGATGTTTTATATCAGCTGTTTGCAGCGTCCACTCTTCATGGCTGCCCAGGGTATAAGCACATGAATCAAAAGCCTCGTCTATAAATCCGGTAGGAGACCAGGTGTTATAACAAACCGCAGGATCCATTTTTCTTGACAGAGTTTGACAATCCCTTTCAGCTATCTGAATGAGGGTAAGACCCAGTCTTTCAGCAACAAGATGATACTGCTTCAACTCTATGAGGGGTGTGAGTGACGGATCCAGAATCTGGACAATTTTTTCTAGTGCTACCAAAGCCATACTGCTGACGATTCCTGGATTCATCCCATAAGTATAAACCATCGATGTTTGGATATGGCGCGTTTGTTTGAGCATTTCTAATTCTAAAAGGGCAAGACTATCTTCATAACCATGATTAAAATCGGTAACTGGATCATTCCACCAATCCAGTGCGGTGTCGATGTAGAGGGCTTTTTTTTCTTCGGCCAATTTAAGGATGTCTATTGTTCCTACCCTTGTGCTCAAGTTAACGATAAATGCATTCGGCCCGACTTCACTTTCAAGTAAATGTCTGAAATTAGACTCATCAATCATCACCTGGATCCACCGGCATCTTTGATCTATAGTCTCATAAATCCCTTTCGCTACGCTGGAAAAAACACCAAACTGTTTAACCGATTCCGATTCACGGATATCGGTTGGCTCAATCAGGGTAATCTTGGCTTTATTTAGCCAATCAGGACGCTCTTTTTTCAATACTTCCAAAAGTGCTCTTGAGACACCACCAACACCTAAAAAAACCCACTGCTCAATCGTCTTTTCCAATTCCGCAATCCTCAATCTTTTAAATCCATCCAAATAAAAAAAAGCAACCGAATATGGTTTGCCTTTTTTTAAGTAAAAAAACTGTATCAAGACTCTTTTATTTTTGATCCAAAATTTTTCATTCCTTGAATAACTTATTTCCTAAATTCAAAAAAATTTAAAAATTGGGTTCAACTTAAAGTCTTAAAATATTAGGGTCTTGCTCTAGAACAACGGATAATGATATTTGCGATTAAGGCCGTCCACCCTGTTTGGTGGCTAGCGCCCAAACCTTGTCCAGTATCTGGATTGAAGTATTCAAAAAATTGCAAATAGCGTTGAAATTCATTGTTTTTTAAGAGCTTATTATCCCCATAAATAGGCCTCCCACCGCTTGTTTGGGCGAACATCGAGGTTAAACGATTTTTTAAATCTATGGCAAGATCTAAAGCGGTGCATGTTTTTTTATCCACCGTTTCTAATTTCCAGCTATCTTGAAAAATTTCATCTATTTTCAAAAGCAAGTCAATCAACATATAATTGATCGGCATCCAGATAGGTCCTCTCCAGTTAGAATTACCCCCCATAATCTTTTCTGTCGACTCATTCGGCTCGTATCCAAGCTTTTTTCCACAAAACTCAAACGGGTGATTTTTATGATAAAAAGATAAACTCCTAATTCCAAAAGGGGCTAGAAACTCATTAGGATCGAAAATCTTTTGCAGTACCCGTTTCAGTTTATCCATAGGTGCCAGGAGGAGAAGATAGCCCGATTTTTGGGGTGTCTCCACTCTAAAGACCACATCCTCGGTCAAATCTTCCAATCTGCGTAGCAAGCGCTTAAAAAGGTAAGAGAATTCATTAAATTTCACCAATTCTTCATCGTCAATCCATTCAAAAGCAAAAGTTGGAATCACACCTACCAGGCTTCGTATTTTTAAGGTTTCCTCTTGACCATCAGGGTAGCGGATCACGTCATAAAAAAAACCATCTTCTTCCGACCAGTTTTTTACTTTACGATCAAACCCCTTAGCAAATCCGTTTGCGATAAGGGTAAAGTGGCGGAAATATTTTGATGCCATAATTTCGTAAACAGGATCAACATTTGCAATAGATAAAGCCATCCGCATCATTACTAAAGAAAACAAAGCCATCCAGGAGGTTGCATCCGACTGTTCGATCATCTGCTGAGAGTTTTGTAGACCTTCCCGATCAACTACACTGATATTGTCAAAACCGCAAAAGCCCCCCTCAAAAACGTTTTGCCCATTACGATCCTTTCGGTTTACCCACCAGGTAAAATGGATGGTCAGACGTTCAAAACACTTTTTCAAAAAGTCTATATCCTGTACGTGATTGAAATCCTTTTCGTAGCGAAAAAGTCTCATCACTGCAAACGCATGCACGGGTGGATTAATGCTGGAAAATTCCCACTCATACCCTGGCAACATTCCGTTCGGATGCATGATTCTATCCGAAAGCAAATACCAGGCAATTTTTTTCCCGTATTCCAAATCTAGATAACCAAACGACATCGCCTGGTAAGCCATGTCCCATGCGGCAAACCAGGGATACTCCCACTTGTCAGGTATCGAAAGTATGTCATAGCTATTAAAATGGACAAATTCCCTATTTCGTCCTACACCATCCCCCTGCCGAATCCATTTACGCACATTAAATTCATAGTAAGTCTTAGAATAAAGAAGCCCCGCGGCGGCGTGGCGAATGATCTGTTTTTCTAAGGGCGTTTTTCCAGGTAAAGCAATCAGCTCCAAGAATTCGTTAGCCTCTTTTTTAACTTTAAGCATGAGAGCATCTAGATCTAAAAAAGGCTCTTTGAGGTTTTTATCGCTTAATCTAAAACAAAAAAATTTTTCCTCATGCGGTTGGAGTAGCTCTTGATGATAAAAACCTGCTTTTGAACCTTTGCTTGCTGGCAACGGGTTATTTTTGATTACAAAATCATGAAATAAACCCCGCTTGCCCTCCTCATTATCGGTAAAAATGGCCTTTTCGAAAGGACAATGAAAATAGAGCTTTGAAAGCTGCCATTCCCCTTGTCTGGTGTCCACCGGATCTAAATTAGAGGGGTCAACCAAGAGGGTATTTTTGTTGATCAACTCTATTACTGGAGCTTTTTTTTCCGCATGAGTCCAGCGGTTCCTAAAAAATATTTGTGGTATAAGATGAAGTGTACGCTCTACATTTGATTGATTAGTTGCGCTCAATTTGATTACCACATCATACTGATCAACTTTGAAATATTCGATTTTAAGATCAAAATAACCATCATCAAATGCCGTTGTATCATAGATTTCATATTCGCGATCAAGGGCAGACTTTTGACGCGAGACCTCTCTAAGTTCTTCATAGGGGTACCTATTGACAGGGTATTTATAGAGGTACTCCACGTAAGAATGGTCTTTTGTTGCGCTCAGATGGTAATAGATTTCCTTCACGTCCTCGCCGTGATTTCCCTCATGATTGGATAAGCCAAACAATCTCTCTTTAAGAATAGGGTCGTTTCCATTCCAAAATGCAAAAGAAAAAACAAATGTCTGCCTGAAATCGCAAAAGCCAGCTATTGCATCCTCACCGTAGATAAAAGGGGTTTGTTGCGCTTTTTCGAAAGGAAAACTGATCCAGGGATCTTTTGCAGGACTTTTATCCTCGCGCACTGTACCCCAAGAGCGCTCACTTACGTAACAACCAAGATCATAATCACGAATCAGGTTAGATCGATTAAGTGATCTTTTATTGATCGATTGTTTATCATGATTCGATTCCATCATATATTTCCAATAACCTCGGGCGCGCGGTTTTTGGAATTATGCACATCATAGCGATATGACCTAAAAGCAAAAAAGCATCTTTTAGCTCTTCTTTTTCTTGAAAAAACCATTCCTCATGCGCATCTTTATTTACCAATTTTGCGATTAAAGAAATGATTGTCAAGCCTATTGCACCGACTAATGAAGCGGTACCTTTAAAAAAAATTCTCACATACGGTTTATATGAAACTTTTCTTGTGGACAGATCTTCAACCGCTGCTGCCCCGCCCTTAACAGGACGCCTTGAGTCTGCGTGAGAAGTGAATTGGGGATCGAAATACTCAGTATCTTTTAAAATTTTTGAAATATCTGCTTTGCAGGACGCTGAAACGCTCATTATCTTACCTTCAATCCTTATATACTGTTAATCAATACTTTACAAAAAATATAGATGAAAACCACCTGAAAATTCAAACAAAATTTGCCAAACAACAGCTGTTTTAGTTAAAATACACCCCTTATGTCAAAAAAACGGGTTGTTGTAGGCCTTTCAGGGGGAGTCGATTCCTCTTTATCCGCACATCTTCTGAAGGAACAGGGCTATGAAGTGATCGCCCTCTTTATGAAAAATTGGGACGAAAATAACGATTCTGGAGTCTGCACGGCAGACGAAGACCAAAAAGATGTCATACGGATAGCAAGTCTACTAAACATCCCCTATTACACGGTTAATTATGCCCAAAAATACCGCGAAAAGGTTTTTGACGAATTTATTGAGGGTTTGAGAAAGGGGCTTACCCCTAATCCAGATCTGCTTTGTAATCGCGAAATTAAATTTAAAGCACTTTTAGAAACAGCAGAGGGTCTTGGTGCCGATTTTTTGGCTACCGGTCACTACTGTCGACGCGATGAAGAGGGTAGATTACTCAAAGGATTGGATCCAAATAAAGACCAAAGCTATTTTTTAGCACAAGTACCCTCGCTGGCATTAAAAAAAGCCCTTTTTCCCATCGGGGCTTTTTGCAAACCCGAGGTTAGAAACCAGGCTAAAAATGCAGGGCTAGTGACTTACGACAAAAAAGATAGTACCGGCATTTGTTTTATAGGAAATAAAAACTTTAAAAAATTTATTCAAACCTACATCCCATCGACTAGCGGTTTCTTCTATGACCATATTTCAAAAGCCAAAATAGCGTCCCATGAGGGAGCCTGCTTTTACACAATAGGAGAGCGGGCCCGCATTTCAGGAAGCGACGCCCCCTATTATGTTGCTCACAAGGAGGGTAATGACGTGTTCGTCGTCAAGGGAAAGGATCACCCTGCCCTATTCAGCAAGTCTTTGCATGCTTCGTCGTCTTTTTGGATCCATGAACCTTTTGATTTTTCTAAACCACTTAAGGCTAAGATCCGCTATCGCCAGGAGGATCAAGATTGTGTAGTCGAGAAAGACAAAAACGGCTTAAAAGTAACCTTTTTTCGACCCCAACGAGCATGTACACCGGGTCAGTACATCGTTTTTTACGACGGTGATATCTGCCTTGGTAGCTCAATCATAGATTGTGGTATTTCGTAATACATGCTATTATATTACCTAAAGAAATTCTTAGGTAAAATGTTAAAAAAAATCTCTATCTTGCTGATTGACCTTCTCTTACATACAGGCCTATTTTCGCCCCTTTGGATGCTACCTGGATATCTCCCCCTTCTAATCCTCCTTTTTTACCCATTTGCTATCGCTGTTGAGAGAAAATTCTTAGGTTGCTCTTTGGCTGAGGGAATGACAAATAAAAAATTTGTTATCTATCCAAGTTTCAAGACCATCCTACACAAACCTATTTTTTTGAGACCTAAATACGGGGTAAAACGGAGCCTCCTGTTTAAATTTATTGTCCCTTTGGCCTCCCTTCTCACCTTTTTCCTAACAGAGCCTTTAGATACTTTTGCGACTTCTTTTTCCCAAAATGCCCAAGTAGTTCTCGTTGAGGAGCTTGGCTGCTCGATAATGAAACCAGTTGAAGGGGAACTTTCAGAAGGTGTTTTAAAGTTGCCTCGAAACGGGGGTAATCTCCCTTACCAGGTCTATAAAATGGATATGAAGGAGGAGCAAATGGCCTATAGTGTGCAGCGCTCTCACATGCAAAATGAATGGACACGCTACCCCTACTCTCTTGTCATGAAAGGGGCGGTCTACGTGGTGCTAAATGATGCGGCTCTTGATCGTGTCCACTCAAAAGAAAATGGGACTCACCAAGGGAATCGCTCTACTATCATCCGCGGTGAAAAAAATGGTCAAGCCCAGCTTATCCGCATTGTTCTTTTTAACCAGCAGATCTATAAAATTCAGGTAAGTTATCCTCTCAACGCTCCCGAAAAAGAGGCTCAAGCAATTGAATTTGTTAACTCTTTTACCCCGAGCTAAATACACCAATTGAACCGTTCGCTGCCCTTTGCGCAATACGTCTATGCAAATATTCCAGATAATTTGCATGATGAAAAGATCCGGCTTGTAAAACTAGCAAAACATGTGGTTTCGTCTTTTCGCTGTACTCATCTTCTTGATGCCCTGGATTTTTTGTCCACATACTGAAGATGTCCTCTTTGTATCGACTTGTTGCCCTGCTTGCGTCCACAAGATTTTACAATTGCAAAATAGAGACTGTTTTCCAAGACTTTGGGTATTAAATCGATCCATTGAGGTCAATTGCCTGATGGGAAAGGTCTATCAAATAGCACCACAAAAACAACTCTTGTTCCTTGAATTTATTCGTAAAAATTCCGAAAAGCTTCCGTTGTCCGATTTTTACGAAAGCTCCCAAATTGATAAGGCTCAATTACTACCTTGTAAAAATTGCATGTTTTACGAGTTAAGCGTGAACGAAATTCAGTATTATGTTATGAGTATTTTCATATCGACAATTCCCTACGGGGCAGAAAAATCGACAAAACATCCAATACCAAAATAATACTAATTCATGATTTCGGACATGTACGCTTTAAGAAAACTTTTACTCATAATGGCGCTTCTTTTTAGCTCATCTATTTCTTTATTTTTTGATTCGTGTATCATGTGCACAATTTTACGCCTCCTATTGCTTTGTTTAATTTTGCTCCCTTCAACCTTTGAGAGGATTTGCATCGGGTTAGAAATATCTGGTCTTGCCCTTTCTTTAATTTTAAGCGTTTTGCAGAATCCTCTTTTTTGTGAAAATGGCTGCAACGTCCTGCTATCAACGATACCATTGTTCAGCTTGTGTATCTTTATGTTTTTAACCATTTTTAGAGCTTTAAAAATGGGTAAAGAGCGCCCCCTTTTCCTGTTAAAAGAAATCAAACGTGATCCACCACCGCCGAAAGACCCCTAGAGCAACACCCGATAGTCTTTAAAAGACTTTATGTATTAAGATGTTCCCTATGAAGCGTCTTTATAAAAATCGTTTTGATCGGAAATTTTTGGGTGTAATTGGCGGGGTTGCGCTATCACTTAAAATTGATTCAAATATTTTACGTCTTATTTTCGTCTTTTTAATGGCAACACCTCTGTTTCCCCTTTTTGGCACAATCTACATTCTTCTAGGTCTTCTGCTTCCCGAGGGGGGCCGCATTATGATTGAAAATCCTGCAAAAAAACTATTTAGATCACTCAGTGACAGAAAGATCGGTGGGCTTTGCGGTGGTTTGGGTAAATATTTCCATTTCGACTCAACTATCATAAGACTCGCCTTCATCATTGTTGCCTTTACTACATTCTTCATTCCGATTATTGTAACGTACATTGCGAGCTTAATCTTGTTACCTGAAGGTGAATGATGGAATACTATCTTGGTGTCGATCTAGGCACAACGAACATCAAGGCTATGATCGTTAGCGAGAATGGGGAAATTCTCTCATTTCGCTCAAGTAGAAACCCTATAAAAAGACAAGACCAAAAAGCACGCCAAGATCTCTTTTATCTTTTCAATCAAGCAAAAGAAACCATTGACCGGTGCATCGAGGATTCCAAACTAGATACGAAACAAATCACTCTTATGGCTCTCTCCAGCCAAAGAGAAAGTTTTGCTTTTTTCGATGCCTCCGGTTATTCCCCCCTCTTCACCTGGCAAGATTCTACAAAACCCAAGGATCTCCATCTATCAAGCAAACATAAAATAGCTACCCTGGATACCCTCTTCATCCATTTCTTATCTGATAAAAAGCTATTTGTTACAGATCCAACACATGAAAGCTATGCAAAATTCCAAGATTGTGGTGCCCAAAAAGCAGAGGTAATTCCCTCTAAATCTAGTTTTGGAACTTATCGAAATATTCCAATCAAAGTGAGCGTAGCAGACATTCCTGCCTCCCTCTATGCTTTAGGCCACAGCACCGTTCTTTCCCTTGGGACCGGTGCATTTTTTTTAAGCAAAGTCGATGAGGAGACAGCTAAGAACGGCAACAATAACAATGAAAAAAAATACATAGGCCTTGATACAGATGGAAATCGTGTTCGCTACCAAGAACTTTTTCTGCCCTGCCTAGCCCCTATTTTACTCAATCTTGTGGAACACTTTAGTCCCGAGCGCACGATGGAAGAGCTGGAATCTTTAGCAGCGGGAACATTTCATACTAAAGGCCTTTTTTACCACCCTGAGTTAGAATTTTTGCGTGGATTTAGCGTAACGACTGGGATATGTGAATGGTCAAGATCTCTTATTGAGGGTTTTGTTTTTTCTATAAAAGAGTTGATAGAAAAAATGCAAAAAAAACAACATACCCTCTACTCTATCGTTCCGGTCACAGGTGGTGTAAGCAAATCTAATTATATGATGCAACTTTTGAGCGATCTAAGCGGAATTGGACTTCAACGACCCAGATCGGTCGAAACCGACATCCTTGGGGCAATCAAACTAGCCTCCTCTAATCCACTAGAAAAATTGCTCGAGGAGGAGAGAGTTTTTACCCCCCAGGCAAATGGTGTTCTGCTAGAGTCTTACTATCTTTGGCAGAAATCTTTTTATGATTCATAAAAATACGATTATATTATTTTAAAGTGAATCAGCACCTTGATCTTGAGAGCTTTTTTAGTTATACTTTTCATGCTGACCCTAATTTTAGTAAATTTGGATTTGAAAACATCACATCGGAATTTTTTGTAACTATGAAAAGAAACCCCAAACCCCATGCAGTAGTTTTTATCGGCCCCCCTGGTTCGGGGAAAGGGACCCAAGCTGAATTACTGAAAGGATATCAACACATTTCTACAGGTGATCTTTTGAGAGCAGAGATCCAAAAAGGATCCGAAATCGGGATAAGCTGTAAGGAGAAAATCGAAAAAGGGGAAATGGTACCCGATTCACTGATTTCCGAGCTCATTGAATCCCACTTCACCCCCCACATTCTGCTTGATGGATACCCCAGGACCACAGCCCAGGCAGACTGGCTTAAACAGAAAGTGGAACTATCACAAGTTTTCTTTTTTCAGGTCAACGTTGATCAGCTAGTAAAAAGACTCACTAATCGTCGCGTCTGTCCAAGTTGTAAATCTGTATACAACCTAGTGTCCAAACCCCCGGAGAAGCCTTTTGCCTGCGACAGGTGTGATTCGCCACTGATTCAAAGAACAGATGATGTTGAATCGGTGATACGAAACAGAATGAGGGTATACCAAGAGGAGACAGCTCCCTTGATTGATTATTATAAAAAAGAGGGGATTTTAACCCAAATCGATGCTTCTAAATCCCCTCAGCAGATTGCAGAATTGATTCACGATAAAATTTTCAAGCAGCACTAAGCTAAGGGGCAGATGCCCCCTTTTTTAGACATTTGTACGGCTTAACTGTCCTATCGACTGCAACGCTTGGTTGAAGGCTTGTTCGCTTCTCTCTATGCGTTGAAGATGAGGACTTTGGGGAGAGCCAACAATCGGGGTTTTTTCTATCTCGATTCTTCTTTGGTGTTGAAAAGATTGTAATTGAGAAATAAAATCGTCAATTTTTTTCATCGTCTTGTCTTCAATATCAACCGTACGGCTCTCTAATGAGAGGGCGGCAAGACTATCTTTTTGAAGCATTCCCCTCAAGGCAACCCATTGCTCCTCTAAGCTCTCCAGTGCTTTTTGAACTGCCCTGGGTGTAGATGGCCCCATACTCATAGCTGCCAACCGAAGTTGATCGTGTGTGCTGTTTAAAGAGGCTTCAAAAACCTCTCTAGACGGCGATCTTTTTCGGGGGCTTGTCTCCTCGGGACTTTTTTTTCCATTACAAGCATTTGTTTCAATAAATTGTAGTTTTAAGTCGGGTAATTTGGGCGGTATCATAATATAATCTTTAAAAAACAAAAAAATACTCAAAATAGAGTAACACTGAGATTATAAAAAATTCAAGAAGGGATTAGCCGAAATTTTTAGGTGCTTCTTGTTGCCAGCTTCTTCACCATCCCAGGAAAAAGAAAGAGGTGAATAGGGTAAGTGATCCACCAGTAAAGGCGACCAAAAACTCCTTTGGGGCGAAATACAGCTTTTTGGTGTAAAAATCCATCTTGAATCCTGAATTCAAGCCAAGCTTCCCCAGGCATACGCATCGTGGCAAATAATAAAATATGACCCGCCTCCCGATCTTCGATGATAATATCCCAAACATCAAAAAAATCCTTCCTTCCACCAAAAAGATAATCGATCGCTATTCGAATGCGCCATGCCCAATTCATAAAATAGAAGCGATCTTGGCCCTTTCCAAAATATTTAAGTCGATGCCATAGGTTGGCATCTGCAATATTCAAAGGTGCTTTTGCAGTAAAAGATAACGTACCGAAAGTCGGAGCATGCCCCTCTTCTAATTGAATAAACGCTTCTTTGCACGCCTCTTCAAAAGTTTTAGTCTTAATAGGGATGATTGACTGAATGGAATGGTCATGGACATAGGTATCATTTTTCAAACTTAAAACCAAAGACTGGGCTAATTTAAATGTCGTACTTGTGACAAAATAGATCCAGTAAGATGACAGCTTCGGTGTTAAAAAAGGTACGGGTATGATCAAACGACGAAAGCCTCTATATTTTGCAAAACGGAGTAACATCTCTTTGTAGGAAATCACTTCAGGACCCCCGATTTCAAATACTCGTCGTATGCAGTCGGGATGGTTAGCAACTTCGGTCAGGTAAAACAACACATCCGAGATAGCTAAAGGCTGTGATCGGTTATTTACCCACTTTGGGGTGATCATCACAGGTAAATGTTCAACTAAATCTCGAATGATCTCAAATGAGGCAGACCCAGGCCCCAAAATAATTGCTGCTCTCAAAATGGTGTAGGGTAAGTCGGCCTCCTTGAAAATTTGTTCCACCTTTCGTCTGCTTTGCAAATGCTTGGAAAGCTCATCGTTTTCCCCTCCAAGCCCGCTCAAGTAGATAACCTGATGAACATCACTTTTTTTTATCCAAGAGCAAAAATTGATTGCAATCTGCTGCTCTTTGAGGTCAAAGTCCCCCCCTTCAGACATCGAATGGACAAAAAAATAGGCGGCATCCAGTTTTTGAGGCAGGGGCGGAAGGGAGGAGGGGTCAAGTAAATCACCAACCAAGATACGGATAGAATTGGATCGGAATGGGAGTTTTCGGGGGTCTCTTACCAAGCAGTAGAGCTCAATATCCTCTTTATCCTTCAAAAAACCAATCAAAGCTTTGCCGATTGACCCTGACGCTCCAGTTATAAGAAATCTCTTACCCATAGAAATATAGCCATTTATATATATAAAAAAATTTTTATAGAACTAAAATATTAAAAATATTTATAATTATCACCTTATGAAAACCAATAGAATATTAGGCAGTCTCGATTTCCAACAGCAACAGGCAGAGTTACCTACGTCTACCTCTCCCTCGAGATTTTATATTTTTAAGTCCGTTACAGATATTCAGTCTCAAATCAAAACGTTCAAGAATAATTTAGAAACAAAGAGGGTCGTACCCATCGTTGCCCAAGCAATTACTATTCTAGGCCGTCCAGTCCATTTTCTTTATTCCTCAGCGGCCTTTGCGGATGGTATTTTAATGCTTAAAAAAATTATCCACGCCCCATTGCAAAACTCAATACCTATTATCGGTATTATCTTCACAGCGCTAGAAACAATCAAAGATATTTTAAATATTGCCCACACCAGAAGACTTTCTTGTGAAATCGATCGACTTTTTGAGTCCAGTAGCCTAAATGCAATCGAATCAGCTATCTTGAAAGATTTTCATTATAGAGAGCTCTTAGGAAAAAAAGTCTCTAAAGAGGTGATGAAGCATTTAGCCCTGTACAGATTAGAGGAAAAACATGAGCATATCCTCAAAGCGCATAAACTTCTGAAAACCCAGGTAAAAAAAGCCTATTTTATCCATGCTATTTCAATCACTATCCTTGTGCTATCGGCTGTTTCTATCGTGCTCTCAATGATTTTTGCCCCCCCCGTAGCTATTACCGCTGTTTCTATTGCGTCAATTGGGATCAACTATTTCAGAGAAGCTATGATTCATGCCTACTTAAAACAACCAGGCCATCAATTGAATTATAAAGCGGCCCTTCCTACCTGGCATAAAAAACTCTTTTCGCTTATTGTGGGTAAGTGTTCTGGTATATCTTCGTGCTCTCGGCGCTCTTGGACACCGTCGCCGATACACTCCAATTTAGGTCCTATCCACTCTTACAAGCGTCGCTCGAACTGCTAATAGAGCCTAAGATTCACTCTTTTCTTTTTATTTTTTTGATGATTATAACTAAACTGCAGTCCAAAAAAATTAGGCAAATTTCTTTTGCGTCCTTGTTTTTATATCCCCTTTTATTTTGTTTCAAATTCGTAGTAGGTAGAGCCCGTCCTTATTTGGGAGAATCTTTGTTTTCTCTGCATCCTTTGGAGCTAGACCCAGCTTTTTCCTCTTTCCCTTCATCCCATGCAGCAGCCCTTGGACTGTTTTTTTCTATTTTTCCTCTTAAAGGATGGCAAGTGATGTCATTATTAGCCTTTGTGCGTGTTGTTCAAGGTGTGCACTACCCAAGCGATGTAGTGGTCGGTTTTTTAGTAGGATTTATGATCCCCAAAGCTACTAACCTCTTGCTTGATCAGTTTGAAAGATTTCCCCCTTTATCGTGGATCATCAAACAACACCCTATCTTGAGGGATTAAAAAGGGATCTAAATGTTTTCTATACCGCAGCTCCCCATAGATGTTTTAAAAAAATTATACGTCTAGAGACTGCTGGAAGAGAAAAACCCGTGCCATGTTTTATTGCTAGATTAGTGTTTTAAATCGATCTTTCTTAAAAAAACCATCTGAGTAATGTCTTCATGGTAAAATATCCCTAAAGAGGCCGTAACAAGCAAAGCATGGTGGTGGCCGATTGAAATTTCTACAGGATTTTGTTGTTTTAGCTGATCAATATCTCCTGCTTGAAAAAACACCTCCCGCACACCTGAATTTTTTATGCGCGTCAAATAGTGGCGAATCATTCCAGTTGCGCCGTCCATCACAATTCCAAAATAAATGGGATCGTTACGCGCATCCATAAAAACGACTAGGTCTTTGGTTTTCGGCTCATCTTGAATCCCCATTCGAAATTCTTTACAAATCCAAGCCAGTAAATCTTGAGAATGGGGTGCACCCCTTAAGGTATTGAATGAGATTTCATTGCTTAAATTTAATAAAGCTAAACCTAAAGAATGGATAATAGAGCCTATGTTCGTCGCATTTTCCCCCATAATAGCTAAATACTTTCTAAAAATACTCTCGGCTAATAACCCATTCATGAGGTCAAATGACTGATAGAATGAGCTAATCCAAAGGCTTTTAATGTCTTTAAAGATATCAGAGCGCTTTCTAAATGAGGAAGTGACCACGCCCTCATAATAATCATGAACCGATCGGTAAAAAAGATCTCTAATTAGACGCAACTGATCGGATGAAACCCCCTCTACTGGTTCCATCTCTAGTTGGACAAAAAAGGGATCCATGCGAGAGGTAATTACATGGGATTCAAAAACCACATCAGCTTTTTGATGAACCTGAAGAGCATCTACTTTGAAATGGCTCTTAAGATCCTCTTCAATTCGTTCTGAATCATATTGCTCCTTCCCGTCGGCTGAAAAAAATACCCCCCCCTTTTCGCTTAAAACATCCTTAATTGCCATGGGAGGGGACTTTTCTTTGGTTACCGCATACAACCGGCTAAAGATTCCATTTAGCTCTATTAACCCCTTTACAAAGAGGCAGATACGTAAATCTAGAGCCCAATTAGGGGATTTGAGGGTAAAGTAAGTTCTCTTTAATCCCCTAGACAGCATAGGATTCGGTTTAAAATAGACTGTTTTTGGTGTTAAATGGCTAAACGTGTCTAGTGGGGTCAGCGTGTTTACAAGGTACATAGAACTAATTGGTATAAAAAATGACCTATCTTACACCCTAATACCATGATTCTCAAGGGAATAGTTTGAAGG
>RGYU01000131.1 GCA_010031885.1 Chlamydiota bacterium
TGATTGATCTTTAATTCGGTTAGCAGGTTAATCAGCATCCCGAGGGCCTTTTTGTCTTTTTCTTGAAGAAGAGCAAGTGATGCGTTTACTTTAACGATAGGTTGGTCGTTAGTTGAAAGTTTAGTGAATATAAGGCCATTGGGGTTTGCTCTTGCAAGCGCCCGGGCAATAAGTATCCTGCTTTTGATATTCTTGGTTTGCGAAAAATCCTCCAGCTTTTGAACCAAAACTGGGTTTGATTTTGTGGCAGTATTAAAAGCATCCAGCAAGGCTTCTGAGGTAAGTAGATCAAGTTCAGGTGTATCTGCTAATTTGGTGAAATATTCGAACACCACCTCGGGATTCGACTTTCCCAGAAGGCGGATGACTGCTGTTTTAAGAGTTGTTGATTCATAGGGGGATATTTGTTCAAGACAATCCGCTGCTCTTTTAGCAACTTCGATATCTTTACTTTTTACCGCTTTTTTAAGTTCAAATATTGCGAGGTTGTTGAGTTTTAAAAGTTCTCTGGAGGCTTGCTCTCTCACTTCAAAGCTTTCATTTCCTAGATCAAAAACCAATTTAGCAGCTTTTAGTTCGTTTGTTGCGTTTGGGATTCTGGATTGCAGCCAATGTCTGATATCATTTGGCTTGGTTGAGATTCCAGATTTTTTAATGATTACATCATCCCAATGATTCACTTCGTCATCGGGCCATCCTGCAAGTGAAACGCCGCACATTAGAAGAAAAAATATAGGCTGTAAAAGATTTTTAATCATGGCCTGAAAGCTCGGGTAACTCTGGTGTTTGATTTGTATGACCAGATTTCCTTGCCTTTAGGGTCGACTTCTAGAGCTTTCATTTGTGTCATGGATGTGACCAGCGTGTTACCGTTTGGCAATCGCACAGCAGCCACAGGTTGCTCGCATTCAAAATGCCATACTTCTTTACCCTCGTTGTTGAATTCGATCACCCTGTTACCGTAAACTTCAGTGATAAGCGAGTTTCCGTTGGGAAGAATATCCACTTTCCCACCTGAGGTCCTTACATCAATGTCGTAGGATACGATTGGTTTTTTTGTCTTATCAAATCGGACAAACTTTGCATTTCCTTGTGGAGTGCTTAGGACGAGGCAAAGATCGCCATTGGATGCGATATTGGCCTTCATGATAGGCTCGGCATTGGGGGGAGTGAACTCCGAAATTTCCTTTCCCTTTTGGTCAACGAAAACGACATTAGATTTTGAGGCGATGAAGATGGAGCCATCTTCAAGTTTTTGCACAGCCAAGGGACCATCAATTTTCTTTTCCCAAAGTATTTCGCCTTTTTTGTTTCGTTCTGTAACTTTGTTTCCCTGATGTTCCGCCACCAGGACTTTTTCATCTGGAAGAATTTGAGCATCAAGGGGGAATTGTAGATTATCGACTTTCCA
>RGYU01000132.1 GCA_010031885.1 Chlamydiota bacterium
TATCTAAAATGAGTTGTTTAATTTGATTGACGTTTTCTTCTGTCCAATTCTTAACAACTAGACCACAAAGTTTATTGACCTGATCTTTTAGACCAAATTTAGCAATGAATGGGATGATCTGCTGGATTTCTTGTTCTAACGGTGTCGGGGAGGGTGCTTCTTTGGGTTTTTTAACTTCTTGAGGTTGTTTAGGTTTATTAGATGCAACTCCATCGTCGTCCTCTTCAGCACAAAGATTGAATAGAGCAATCAAGTTGTAACGAATAGCATATGTAGAAGCAGAACCCAGATTTTGCATGTAATTCATTTTGTTACTTAGCTCTACATCTAGCTTAATTTTAGTAGCGATATACTCTCCGCTTACGTGATAGACATAAGAAGTAAGCTCCATTTTATCAATGTCTCGATCATGAATGACAGTAAGACCAGCTTCTAAGAGATGCCCTTCGATTTTGTCTAAGATCTCATCAATCGTTGCATATTTATAGCCGTAGCCCGATTTATTTTTATTGATCGTGCCAAATTTTTGCTTTGCTGAAACAAGTGCGGGGATTAGATTTGTTATAGACTCAGACTTTATCATAGTTACCTCAATTGTTTGGTTTTATGTGACTTGAGTATACAAAAACACAAATTAAATTAAAACAGGAAAATGGAAGATTACGATTTTTCAAAAGAAATTGCTTTAAGAACTGCTGAGAAAAAAATAGGTCTGAAGAAAAAAAATATCTCTAGAGTTTGCGAAAAATTGAGAAGAGATACTGAGCTTTTTGAAGACTATTTGAAAAAATACGCCATCTACACACCCCAACAAAATTTATTTGAGATGCGTAAAATTCTAGTGGCGTTACAAAAAAAGCTCTTCGTTTTACAACTTGGGATCAAAGAGTTTCAAGAAGCAAGGTACGAAATCAAAAAGGTGTCTGAGTGGTAGAAGAACAAAAGCAAGAGATGATTGAAAAGATTCAAGATGTGATCAAGAAGTATCGAGAAGAGGGTTTTCTTGCGATTGAGAAGCTTAGAAAAGTAAATGTAGACAAATGGGTTAAGAAGATACCCAAGAGCGATGTAGACGCTTTAAGACTTGCTTTAAGAGAAGCTAGAACACAAGTTACTACGGCAAGAAAATTAGTAGATGCTGTGCTAGAATCTTTTGATGTATTTGAAGCGGTTTTTAATGAGTCAGTTAGAAAAAATTTAAGAACTCCGTTTAGCAATCAGCCAGCAAAAAGCCAGCCATCAGCAATCAGCCCCTCAGCAGAAATAGAGTTTTCAAACCGAGGGAGACCTATGCGATTTAGCAAATCTACAATTCAGCCAGCAAATCTTGAAGTAAACTAATCGCTTGTGTTTCGGTGAGTTGATATACGAAAGTAAGCCCTTGAACAATACCTAAAAAGATTGCCGAGA
>RGYU01000133.1 GCA_010031885.1 Chlamydiota bacterium
CGCGTAATAAAGAACGTTCTTTTTGTTGTGGCGCTGGTGGTGGGCGTATGTGGATGGAAGAGAAACTTGGGACGCGCATCAATCTGAATCGTGTTGATGAGGCGATCGCAACCGGTGCTGAAGAGGTTGCTGTTGGGTGCCCGTTCTGCCGTGTGATGGTTAGTGATGGTGCTAAAGAACGCGAATCAAATGTTGAAGTAATTGATGTTGCTCAGGCGTTACTTCGATCGGTTAAGAGCGGAAATATATGATTCATTTTCAAAATATGAGCCTTTTTGTCAGAAGACTCCCTATCCATCATTTCGCGGCGCTTTTATTCATGTTGACACTTCTCCGTAATGGCATTTCTTTATATGGTGAAAGGTTTCGCCAATTTACATCAGATAGACAACCTTGGTTTTTTGATTTCTCACCCACGAATGATCCTTTTCGACGACTTTTTGAATCTCTAGGTTTTTCTGTAGGGCCAATATCTTTTTTATTCTTTTACTTAGGTTTTATTTTTTGCGGCACTGCTCTCATTTCAATTGAAATCCGGGCCTACTCTTCGTTTAGAAAAAAGGTTTTTTGGACTTTCATTGGACTGCTTCCTGGAACGACAATAATTCTAAGTCGGTTCGGTACCTCCGATTGCATTTCATTTATATTCGCCATTCTGTCTGCTGTTTCTAAAAACAGTAAACGGCAATACATATATCTCTCCTGTTTGATGTTATCTCATATCGAGTCCACGCTCGTGATTTCAATCGTTATTGCGGTTGTAAGTTGTGTAGGCCCCTTTCAGACATCTTTCAAGCGTTTTTTTGGATCTCGTAGACCATACTTAACAGTCATGTTTATGAGTTTGATTTTGACGGCTCTCAATTCACAAGAAGAAGGAAGTCGTGTTAGTCAATTTTTTCCATTACTTAAGTTGTCTGTTGCTCAAGCACTAAGCGCTGGCGTTTGGTTGCCATATTCTTGGTTTGGCGGCACAATTCTTGTTTTGTTATTTGCTCTTAACAGAATTGGCAAAAACGAAGTGGTGATGTTGTCGTCCATAGTTTTTTGCTTAGGTTTATTTTCTCTTATAACCGCGGATGGCACGCGTGTGGCGACTCTTGTTTTGACATTGCCCTTAGTTTCATTTTTTGTATACGCTCTTGAAAACGAGTTGCTTGCTCCTCGATATCTGGTTCTTGGTTTCTTGTTTCCCGCAATTAACGTTTCTAATCTCAATGTATTTTTACCTTTTAGACAAGTCGCCTATTTGTTTGGGCTAGATTTGACATTTATCTCTTCGTGATTTTGTCTAAAGAGTCTTCATCGTTTTGGTTGTTAACACGCCGCCAATCAACCCACCTAAGTGACCTCGCCAATCCACTCCACCTAAAACAAAACCAATCGCGAAGTTCAAACCAACAATCACA
>RGYU01000134.1 GCA_010031885.1 Chlamydiota bacterium
GATTCATTAATAAAAAAACCCGAGGTTAACTCGGGCTTTAAAAAGATGGAGGTGGAGAGACGCATTCAGAACTTTTGACAGGTTCAGAGTTTTTGTCTCTTTTCAGAAGAACAGCTGAAAATCCTTCAAATGAACTTGAAACGATTGGTAGAAAAATATATAAAGAAAATATTCTTACAGGAATTAACTAAGGAAGGGTGTTTATGAAAAGAGTTATTACTTTAGCAGTGGGATTGCTTATGATGGCATCACCCTCTTTATTCTCTTCTCCGGCGCTGCGTATTTATGCTAAGTATTTGCCTAAGAATCCCGTCATTGTGGAGGCAGGGGCCCATAATGGGAGTGCAACCCAGTCAATGAAGGTAGTTTGGCCCGATTCAAAAATCTATGCTTTTGAACCTTGTCCAGAGATGTATAACCAACTTATAAGAAATATTGCTTCATATTCTAATGTTTTTACGTTCCCTTTTGCTCTTGGGGATCGAGATGGGATCGCTAAATTTTATATCAGTCGGGGAGGCGATGGAGGACAAGGTTCTCTTCTTCCACCTGGAGAAGGTTGGATCTGGCCCTATATCACTTTGGAAGAGACAGTGGATGTCCCCGTTCGGACATTGGATAGTTGGGCAAAAGAAAACAATGTTTCAAAAGTGGATTTTTTATGGTTTGATCTGCAGGGGATGGAATTTCAAGTGTTGCAAGCATCCCCAGAAATTCTTAGTACGGTCAAGGTGATTCAAGCTGAATTTTCTTTTATTCCTGATTGGTGCAAAGGGACAGTTCTTTATCCTGAACTTAAAATATTTCTTTTGGAAAAAGGATTTGTAGAGCTTTTCAAGGATGAAAATGTGTTGGGAGGAGATGCGGTATTTATAAGAGCAGATGAGTTGATTGACTCTATTTGAATTGCACTAGGATTAACCACAATCAAAAAGTTCTTTCCAAAGAGAAAGTAGGGTCAGACGTGATTGATTGGGGTCAGACGTGACTTGTTGACTTATTTTTGCAAAAACAAGTCAACAAGTCACGTCTGACCCCTATTGACTTCTCAGGAATCTTTTGCTATAGAAAGAGCTATCGAATGCCCTCCGTCGACAGTTAAGATCTGTCCTGTCATCTAGAGAGTGGATCGAAGTACGTTTGCAACGCGGCACGCAATTCCAATTCTTTCTCAGTCACTCCACCAGGGTATTGTATTATAGATTTCGCTTCCTCCCATGGGAGTCCCTTTGATGTACATGCAAGACGTAATTGATCTATAGATTCTTTACGTTCTTCCTGACTTATTTATGGATTTCAGAGACAACTTGATTTGCATATGTTTCCCACCCATATCTATAAGCGTTTGGACTGGGTGTAGATGTACTGGCTGTCATAATTTC
>RGYU01000135.1 GCA_010031885.1 Chlamydiota bacterium
CTTGCGGTCTTGAGGCTGATCCAAACCGGGTAGAGATCCTAGCTTTCCCGAAAGATGGCGGAGCGACTCCAAACGCTGGGAGAGCATCTCCAAACGGGAATCGACCTTAGGTCTTTCTATTCCGCGCAGACTCTGGTTGAGCTCCTGGGTTTGCTGGAATTTTGTCGAGAAGTAGATTGCATCGGGATTGTAATCGGAAAGATAGAGGAAAGGGCGAAGAGTCGGGGAACATGTTTTAAAAATGTCCATTGTAAACTGTGGTTCGGTCTCCACTTTGGGCAAAGCTTTTGGAGGCCTTCCCCTTCTCGGTTTTTGGACGTAGCTGTCTGCAGACTGGTAGCTTGCGGCTTTAATATTAATGATATCTCTGGCTTGGGCAACATCTTTTGGAACCTTTACATCGAAAAGATGGAGTTTTGCCTTTTCCAAAAGATTTTTAGGCATCTCCAAGTCCTCTTCAAACGTAAAAAAGACTCGATGTTTGCACAACCACTCGATGATTCTAACTTTAAACCGCTCTAAATAAAATTGCTGCCACTTATCCAACTCGGTCAAGTGATCAAAAACGAATTCAAGAAAATTTTCCTTGGCCTCTTGGGAGCTGATAATATCTAAAAGTTTTTCTTTAGTGTCGATGTCGTAAACTTTTTCATTGACAAACCCTTCCATCACTTTTTTTGATTCGTAATAGGTAAGTTTTGGGACAGGAATGTAGCGGTTTGAATGGTGATTCAGCTCTTTTTCCGCTTCCTTGATCTCCTCTTCAGGTTTATCCAAATCCAGATAAATGATAGCTCCTTCGATACGATCTAAGTAAAAGTCTCTCTCATCGTCTGATCGGGAAAAGGCCTCTAGCAATCGATGGTAGCGGATGATGATCGGACATTGCGGTTCTGGGTATGCATTCATAACACTTGATTCTAGCAGTTCACCCGATTTCACCGGTAGACAAATTTGAAATCAATGAGCTATACTTGAACCTATTATGCTAGATATCAAACTTATCCGTAAGGAACCCGAAGTTGTTCAAAAGCGGCTGCGTCTTAAAGATCCTAAAATTGACCTCGCCCCCTTGATTAAAGCTGACAAAGAATGGCAAGCAATCACCCCTAAGCTAGAAAATCTAAGAGCCGAAAAAAATCGCCTTGCAAAAGAGGTGGGCTTTAAAAAAGCTAAGAATGAAGATTCGTCTAAAGAAATAGAACGGATGTCTGCATTAAAAACCCAAGAAGCCGAACTTTCCAAAGAGCAAGCGTCTCTTGAAGAGACGGTCAAAACCCTCCTAAGCGAGTACCCTAACCTCCCCTTTTCTGGAACAGGGATGCTCAAGGATTGCTCTAAAGTAACGTCCTGTTTTCTTGTATTAAAAGAGTGGATATTT
>RGYU01000136.1 GCA_010031885.1 Chlamydiota bacterium
GACCAAAGAACACACTTTTTCCACCATGGGCTGTAAAATAGTTTTTTCCAACTTTTAAAGTTCTTGGGTAGTATCTAAAAAAAAAGAAGTTTTTTAAATTTTCTTTAAAGTAGACTCCAACGAGATAACTTCCCGTATCACCGACAATAGCCCCCAAAAGAGCGGCAATAAAGTTACTGTAAATGCCTATGACACCACTGCCAGCAAGAATTCCAATCCCGGTGATGGCAAATGAGCCAGGAATTAAACCACCGACGACAATGATCGATTCTGCAAGTGCAGTGAGGAATGTCAAGGTAATAGCATAATCAGGGTGGAGTCGAGCCCAATTAATTAGTGTATCTAAGATTTGCATGAAGACTCCAAGGTCTTAAATAAGGCATCATCGTAAACATACTTCATTAAGCTTTTTTCAAATTGTTGACTGACGGCATCCATGGTCACCTGTGGATCGATATCCCTGATTTGGGTCATTTGCATTTGTTTAAAACCACAGGGATTGATATCCAAAAAAGGAGATAAGTCCATATCTACATTGATGGCTAGGCCGTGATAGGAGCAGTTATTTTTAATGCGCAAACCCAAGGAGGCAATTTTTTTTTGTTCTACATAGACACCTGGCGCACCACATTGTTTTTCCGCATCAATGTTAAAAGCTTTTAAAATATCAATACTGACGTTTTCGATACCATCAACCAATTGCCGAATACCGATTTGATTTTTGCTGCAGTCGAGTAAGAAATAGGCAATGAGCTGTCCGGGTCCGTGGTAGGTAACTTGACCACCTCGGTCAGATTGAACAATTGGAATGGCACCAAGATGAAAAATATGTTCGTGTTTTCCGGCTTGTCCTAGGGTATATACAGGCTCATGTTCGAGCAGCCAGATCTCATCGATAGTCTGGGGCGTCCGCTGCTGGGTAAAAGCCAGCATTTGCTTCCAGGTTTCGGTATAATTTGTTCTGCCTAGCTGCCGAATTACAAACATTACAGTACCATCGTGACATCAGGATGGTTTTTAAGGGCTTGATACAGTTCTTTGAGTTGCGCTTCATTATCAATAAAAAGATGAAAGCTGATAACCCGATATTTATTTTTGGTACTGGTTTGGGTATGAATATCATGATCATCAAGCTGGGGGAATAGCTTTTTAGTGATAGCAATCAACTCATCTTGAATTTGACTTTCTTCTAGAAAAAAAACTTTTACAGCCGCTTTTCCCGGAAATAATGGTTGAATCGGTTTATGCATGTCTATCCTCTTTATGCGTTAACTATGAAAATAGTTTTTCCACGCTAATTTTACAGAGTCTTTCATACGACCAAAGATGCCTGCTTCTTCTATTGATTCTAGAGCATAAAGGGGCTGTTTGTGAATCACT
>RGYU01000137.1 GCA_010031885.1 Chlamydiota bacterium
ATCAGCTTATTAATGCAACAGAAGGGCATAGAGGTGGTAAGCAAATTGCACCGATCTTAAGACTTTTGACATCTGACTTGATTTTGGATGAACCAGACGATTTCAACGTTGAAGATCTGCACGCGCTATGTCGACTCGTAAATTACGCCGGTCTTTTTGGCTCCAAGGTACTTTTATCCTCTGCAACACTAACCCCCACGATCGTGGAATCGCTGTTCAAATCATACCAAGCTGGGCGAAAAGCGTATAACCATGCGCGAAAAAGAGGGGTGCAATATCCTGTTGCCTGTGCTTGGTTCGATGAAAAAAGTTGCATAGCTAGAGAGCACAGCGAATTCGAAGACTTTAAAAAGTCACATGAGGAATTCATCGTAAAAAGAGTCGAACGTATTGAAGAGCAACCCCCTTTAAGGAAAGGGAAACTTATCCACTTAGGTGATTCCGAATCAGATGAACAAAAAGCAACGATTAAATTTTCCGACACAATCAGGGACTCTATTTATAACCTGCACCAATTGCATTCGATCGCAAATGATTCTTCTGGGATCAAAATTTCGGTAGGTTTGGTGCGGATGGCCAATATTGATCCGTTGGTTATGGTCGCTAAGGAACTATTAAGTAAGTCCTCTAAGGAGGATTATGCACTACATTTTTGCGTTTACCACTCCCGATTCCCCTTGATCATTCGCTCAGAAATAGAAAAAATTTTAGACAAGATACTTGTGAGACACAACCCCTCTTTGATATGGGATCTTTCTGAAGTTCAAGAGGCCTTAAAGAAAAAAGATTCGGCTAAAAACCATATTTTTATCGTTCTTGCGACCTCTGTTGCCGAGGTTGGTAGAGATCATGACTATGATTGGGCTATTGTCGAACCTAGCTCTATGCGCTCTATTATTCAATTGGCCGGCCGGGTTCAAAGGCATAGAAAAGTTCCACCCAAAGAACCAAATATTCATATTCTCGAAAAAAACATAAGAGCTCTTAAATCTGAGAATATACCTTACTCCAAACCAGGATTCGAAAAAAAAGAAACTTCAATGAAGCTAGAGGAGTGTAGTCTTTTTAAAATTTTAAAGGAATCCACCTATAACGTAATAAATGCAATCCCAAGATTAGTCAAATCTACTGAACAACCGACAAAAGATTTAGTTGATCTGGAGCATTACCGGCTGGAATCTGAGTTGGAAAAAAGCAGCGAATGGAACAAAGGGTGGTCCGATTGCACAGCATACTTTCAAAATCGGTTTGAATTTAGAGCGGATGAAACTAAAAAAGCTAATTATTTCTATTGGTATGAGGATGAGGGGGAATCACCAAAGATTTACGAGAGGGAAGACAAAAGAGTTCTTAGTCAAGATGATCGATTCGAAAGAGATA
>RGYU01000138.1 GCA_010031885.1 Chlamydiota bacterium
ATCATAAAAATTCTTTTATTTCTTTCTTTTTAGGAAGAGGGGGGTATTTAGGGGGAGATGGAAAATCTCTCCCTTTTTTTTCTGTATGGTTCTTTCTTGCAAGACCAACTGAGAAGATGAACGAATGTTCATCTTCGATGACGGGGGCTAATTTCTTATACGAACTGTTTAGATCTTCTTCTTGCACTTTGTTTCCAGGGATGATTTCGACCTGGTTTATAAATCTTCTTTTTCTCCTTTGGGATTTCTTTATTCGCTAACGCTGCTAATAGCTCCTTTGAACTGACTATTTCTACCGGAGCTTCTGCGTCCTTGTAGGCTACCGCTTTTAATAGCTTGCCATTGTTTTCAAAAAGGATCTTTCCATCTTGATATTCAAAGATGTTTATCTCTTTCTTTCTCAAGGTATACTCTAATCCGTCACCGTAAATTTGATAGAGAATACCATTAAATTGTAGGGTTAAGCTTTTAGAAATTTTCCTTGTGTGTTTAAGGCAAAATATTCTATCTAAATCATGAGCATCTAATAGATCCCTGTGCGCGTCGATTGGGTTTTGAGGAACTTTATCAAATTTTAACCCAAGCTCTTTTAAAAAAGCCGGAAGAAAAGCATTGCCCTCTTCGATCGTCGAAATCTTTGCTAGGCGCATTGCTTTTACCAGCCGATCTTGGAAATCTCGATTTTTCCTTTCAACGCGCCCTTTCGCTTGCGGCGAATTAGCGCAAATAAGGGCAATCCCTAACTCTTCCATAGCTCGACCGTATTGAGTTCTTCCATCACCGCTTAAAGCGCCTTCCTGATTAACTCTAAACACGGAATGTTTATCTGAATAAAAGCCTCTAGGCCTGCCTTTCTTTTCAATGTATTCACGAGTTGTGTTTAAATAATCCCACGTATTTTCTGATTTAACAAACTTTGCAAACGTTTCATTCGTTGCATCATCGATGTATACCAAAAGAGTACAGCGAGGCCCTCTTCCCTCGAACCAATCATGCTCAGATCCGTCTACTTGCACTAACTCGCCTCTCTGAGCTTTTCTTTGTCTAAGCCTGTATACTTTTTTGCTTTTTGTTTTTCGGTTAGTCCAAAGACCATGATTGATCATAATTTTGCGAACAGAGCTCACTCCTATGAAGTCAGAATGCTCTTTAGAGAGGTATTCATGAGTTAGAAGGGGGCCAAAATCTCTATGTTGCTCTTGATTCAGGAATTTGAGCACGATTTCCACCTTTTCTGAAGAAAGGCTGTTATTGCTAGGTTTCCCTATCTTTTTAGAAATAAGGCCCTCAGGACCTTTTTTTTGGTATTCCTTTTTGATCCTTATAGATTGACTCTTACTGATATTCAGTAACTTAGCGGCTTTATTTAGCTTCATTTCC
>RGYU01000139.1 GCA_010031885.1 Chlamydiota bacterium
TCTTTTCTACAAACTCTACAAGTTCTAAAAACTGCTCGTCCGTTTCTCCAGGGAAACCTACCATTAAAGAGGTGCGGATGACTATGTGGGGAATTTTTTCTCGAAGTTTGTGTATGGTGGTAAGGATATCCTCTTTAGAGGTTTTTCTAAACATGAGCTTGAGTAGACGGTTGTTGATATGTTGAATGGGCATATCAAGGTAGGGGAGCACCCTAGCATCGTTTTGGATAATCTCGATGAGCTCATCGTCAATTTCATCGGGATATAGGTAAAGAAGTCTTATCCAGAATTGCCCCTGTTTTTGAAGCAGGTGTTTCAGTAGGGAGTGGAGCGCCTGGTTTTCGCGTCTGTCCTTACCAAAATCCCCAAGGTCCTGGGCAATCAAGATAATCTCTTTTACCCCCTGATGCAGGAGGGCATGAAATTCTTTATCAATCTGCTCTAAGGACTTTGAGCGAAGGGGGCCTTTGATCTTTGGGATGATGCAGAAAGCACAGTTTTTTCGACACCCCTCTGCAATTTTCAGATACGCGTAGTGTTTTGGGGTAGAGGTAAGTCTCGGTACCTCACCGTTTTGTAAAAAACTTTTTGCTGTAGAAACGATCTCCCCTTTTTCAAAAGAGCGAACTGCGGTAAGAATCTGGTCTATGTCTGCCGAACCAAGGAAATAGTGAATTTCGGGAAAAAGCTCAGCCAACTTGTTTTTTTGGATACTTACCATGCACCCAGCAACAATAATTTTAGCACCGGGCTTCATGACTTTGAGTGTTCGGCTAACCGTATCAACCGCCTCTTGTCGGGCCGCTTCTAAAAAGCCACAGGTGTTGATGATGTGAAAATCGGCCAAGTCCGGATTAGCGGAGACTTCATACCCGTTTTTTAAAAGCAGAGCTAGCATCACCTCAGTATCTACAAGGTTTCTGGAGCAGCCTAAGCTGGTGAAAGAAAGGGTATTTCCCATATGGAGTTCGTCTCATCTGTTTTACTGGATAGATTTTAAAAGGGGAGGCAAATTTTTGTACACCCAAACCGGTAAAAAGTTTCGGGGAAATTTCGTGGCAAGAGTCTTTTTAGAAATGATTGAAAATAAAAATTACCTAAGCTTATGTTTAAAGAAATTGTTTATGTTTATTAAAAAAAATTAAAGGTATGTATGTCAGTATTTTCAACACCATCCCCCTGTGCCCAACCCCCAGCTACTAATTCTCAGGACATTACCCCGCTGGAGGATATGTATGACGATAGTATTGAGGGTCTTCAAAATAAGTGTGACAAATATGTTTCCATTTTAAGAAATACTGTTGTTTCTTTAGGGGAAATTTTCAAGGATCAAACTATACAACCCCAACAAATCAAAGACCTTTTAACGTTTCCCATTT
>RGYU01000140.1 GCA_010031885.1 Chlamydiota bacterium
CGGTCTGTTTGGTTGATCCAAACATACCAAGCAAATCATCGGCTAGCTGAAAGGCCTTGCCTAGCTCAGAACCAAATTCAGAAAATTTCTTATCCATTTCTTTATTGCCACCAGCAGCAATTAGGCCAAGGCTTAGGGGTGAAGTGATGGTGTATTGAGCGGTCTTGTAGTAATTTACTTTTTCAATTTTCGCTAAATTTAAATCACCTCTTATCTCTGACATAACATCAAGTTGTTGCCCTGCGCCAGTCTCAAAAAGCGTTTTATTAAAATGTCGCATCATTTCAAAAATTATTGAAGGCTCTTCGTCTAGTTCGGCTAATATCTCAAAAGTAAACAGTTCGTTGAGCTCACCTGCCAAAATAGCGATTGATTCGGCTGTGTGCAGAGCACTTTTGGGATCTAGCTGTTTTGCAAATCTTTTATTGTATATGCCTGTAATATTTGCTCCGCCATATCTTTTGAGATCTCCATCCATTACATCATCATGAATTAGAACAAAGTTATGAAAAATCTCTAGCGACAAAGCTATATCAAGCGCTTTATTGATATCCTTGCCTCCTCCTGCACGGTAGCCAAGAAGCATCAGTGTCGGCCGTAATCGTTTACCCCCTCTAAGGATAAACTTCTTCATATCCTCAAGAAGTCGGGCATATAGTGGGTCAATTTTTTTTGCTTCGATAATTTTTTTATCGAAAAATATTTCTAGTCGTTGATCTATTTCATCTATAACAAATTTATTAAGACCTGTGAGTTTTTTCATATCGGTTTTAAGCATCTTTCATGATCCTCTCTGTAACCAGCTTTGCACTCAATGTTACCATTGGTATGCCTCCGCCAGGATAAGTACTTGCACCTACAAAATAAAGATTTTTGATGTCTTTACTCTTGTTGCTAGGCCTGAAGTATCCTGACTGGAAGAAATGATGGCTCAAGCCGAAAGCAGATCCATTGTGCAGATTGAATTTAGTTTCAAAATCTTTTGGCGTAAAGATAGTTTCGGTTTTTATTTTTCCCGAAATGTCCAATCCAAATTCACTCTTGAGTCTTTTTAATACCTGGCCCTTTATCTTTGCAATTCCTTTTTCCCAATTAGTTTTTGTAAGTAGGTTTGGTACTGGAACCAAGACATAAAAAACATTTTTACCCTTTGGAGCTAAGCTTGGATCAGTTTTGGTGGGTATATAGGTATAGAAGGATGGGTCGTGAGGCAGAACTTTTTCATGGAAAATTTCATCAAGATTCTTTTTGAAATCCTTGCACAAATATACATTGTGATGAAGCATACCCTTACATTCATCATCTACTCCCCAGTAAAATAGCAGTGCTGAGCTAGCTTGCTTGAATGATTCTAGCTTTTCATCTGGCATGCTAGGTCG